>JAGBWA010000067.1 GCA_017630035.1 Bacteroides sp. | reverse complement strand
GTCATTTGCTCTACCAACTGAGCTGTGGCACCGCGTTAAGCGGATGCAAAGATAGATAGTTTTTTATTATCTACAAGTAAGAATCTGAGTTTTTTTCCGTAAGTTTGCCGACAAAGAAATAACTATGAGCATAGAATTAGGAAAACTAAACACACTCAGTGTTGTAAAGGAAGTAGAGTTTGGCATGTACTTGGATGGCGGGGAAGAAGGCGAAATCTTGCTACCCACACGCTATATACCCGAAGGATGCCAAGTGGGCGATAAGTTACAAGTATTCTTGTACCTGGACCAAGACGAACGTTTGATTGCGACCACCTTAACGCCCTACGTACAAGTGGGCCAATTTGCTTACTTGGAAGTGGCGTGGGTAAACCAATATGGTGCCTTCTTAAAGTGGGGATTGATGAAAGACCTCTTCTGCCCCTTCCGTGAACAAAAGGCGAAGATGGAAGTAGGCAAGCGATACATGGTGCATGTACACCTCGACGACGAGAGCTACCGCATCGTAGCATCGGCCAAGGTGGAGCGCTACTTTTCGAAAGAAGCGCCCAACTACCAACCGCACGAAGAGGTGGAAGCCGTTATTTGGCAAAAAAGCGATTTGGGATACAAAGCTATCATCAACCACCGACACACGGGATTGCTATACGAAAGCGAAGTCTTCCAGCACTTGCACATTGGACAACGCGTAAAGGCCTACATCAAACAGGTGCGCCCCGACGGCAAGATTGACCTTTGCCTACAAAAGCAAGGAATGGAAAAGGTTACCGATTTCTCTGAAATACTACTTGAACGTATCAAAACACAAGGCGGCTTCATCCCCCTACATGACAAATCGCCCGCCGAAGAAATCTACGCCCTATTCGGTGTGAGCAAGAAGACCTTCAAGAAAGCCGTTGGCGATTTGTACAAACAACGACTGATTACACTACACGACGACGGGCTGCGTTTAGTGTAATCCCTATCAACTTTAGGGATTTCCCTATCACAAATAGGGGAAAACCCTACGTCAAGAAAAAGTTTTCCACTACTTTTGTCTCAACGAAAAGAGATAAACGGATGTTGAACAATTAAATTAGAGGAATTATGAAGAGATTATTTTTATTGACAATCGCTTTGATGACAACCATCTTTACTTGCGATGCCGCCATGACAAAAAGTAGAGTTCGTAAGGAAGCCCGTTTCTTGACCGATAAAATGGCTTATGAATTGAACCTAAGCAACGCTCAATACAACGATGTGTATGAGATAAACTACGACTTCATCCACGACGTAAACTACATTATGGACGATGTGCTCGATGGCTTTGCATGGGCATTGGACGATTACTACTACTTGCTCGACGTGCGTAACGATGATTTGCGTTGGGTGCTCAGCGCCGGTCAATACCGCCGCATGTTGGACATCGACTACTTCTATCGCCCCATCTACATGGCAAGCAGTAATTGGACATTCCGTGTACACATACATTACACTAACTTCAATCACTTCTACTTCCCAAAGCCTCATCACTATAAGAGCTACATAGGTGGACATGCACGCCATCACTGGAATGATATCAGCTTCTACAAGGATCGTCATCACGGCATAGCACATCATCCGGCACCGGCACCTATCCGCCACAACGAAGTAACCTATCGTGATAGCCGTAAGAGCGATTTCGGTTCAGTAAAGATTCGTCCAAACACCGAAAAACGCAACACAACTACAACAACATCGCGTCGCAAGAGCAGCAACGACGATACCTATAGCGTACCAGCCAAGAAGGAAACTCGTCCGGCCGCCTCTCGTCGCGCCACCAGCACAAGCACTACAAACAAAGAAGTAAATAAGAACACACGCACAACAGAGCGCAACAAGCGCACCGAAACAACGACTACCAAGAAAGAAAACAATAGCAACCGAGCAAGCGGAAGCAACGTACGAAGCTCATCGAACCGTAGCAACTCGAATAGCAGTACCTCTACCCGTAGCAGTTCAAGCAGTAGCCGAAACGATTCGGGCAGTAGCCGAAGCAACTCAGGTAGCAGCCGTAGTCGCAGATAACCCAAAATTATCGATAAACAACGAGGCGAGAGCAGCAATGTTCTCGCCTTGATTTGTATAGCATTGACTTTATTTATCAAAAGATGCCAAAATATATTTTTAAACGCTACTTTTTCCTACAAACATTTTGCCGAATGAAAATTCTTTATCACCTTTGTCTCAACGAAATAAATTAAAACAAACTATAGTATGAATGCAAACATGGAGAAACCCTATGCAGTGGGTATTGATATAGGCGGAACAAACACCGTTTTTGGTATTGTAGATGCAAATGGTTCAATCTTGGCAAGCGGTTCAATCAAAACCGGTGCCTACGAAAAGGCAGAAACATACGTGGACGAAGTGTGCAAACACCTATTGCCACTTATCGAAGCCAACGGAGGCGTAGAAAAGATAAAAGGTATTGGTGTAGGTGCACCAAATGGAAACTACTACACCGGTAACATTGAGTTTGCACCAAATCTCCCTTGGAAAGGCGTAGTGCCATTGGCTGCACTGTTCGAAGAGCGTACAGGCATCCCTACCGCACTGACCAACGATGCTAATGCGGCCGCCATCGGCGAAATGACTTATGGTGCCGCACGTGGCATGAAAGATTTCATCATGATTACACTGGGCACCGGTGTAGGTAGCGGTATTGTTATCAACGGACAAATGGTGTATGGTCACGATGGCTTTGCCGGCGAGTTGGGACACGTCATCATGCGTCGCGAGAATGGTCGTTTGTGTGGTTGCGGACGAAAAGGTTGCTTGGAGACTTATTGCTCGGCTACCGGTGTAGCACGCACCGCCCGCGAGTTCCTTGAAAACCGCACCGACGATAGTTTGCTACGTGCCATCCCTGCCGACCAAATCACTTCGAAAGATGTATATGATGCAGCCGTAAAGGGCGATAAGTTGGCACAAGACATTTTCGACTTCACAGGCACTATCCTTGGCGAAGCTTTGGCCGATTTCATTGCCTTCTCCAGCCCCGAAGCCATTGTTTTGTTCGGCGGATTGGCCAAATCGGGCGATTACATTTTCAAGCCTATCCAAAAAGCAATCGATGACAATGTGCTGCCCATCTTCAAGGGAAAAGCCAAACTATTGCTTTCCGAACTGAAAGATGCCGATGCTGCCGTTCTCGGTGCCAGTGCATTGGGTTGGGAAGCGAAGAGCAGATTGTAATGATACTTACATACAAAAATCTCCCCGAAGACTATCGTTTTCGGGGAGATTTACTTTTACTCCTACCACCCACCTACGACACCCCTTGTAGAAGAGGTGGTAAGAAAATAAAAGATACACTATTCAATGCTTTCTCCTTTATAGAAATCCAAAATTTTACTACGGAATAGGTATTCGTACTTCGCTTGTAGCTCGTCGCTTTGCGCGCGCATTAAGTTTTGTTTCGCTTCGTTATACTCTACGGCATTGGCTTTGCCGTTTTCATATTTCTCACTCATCAATCGGAACGATTCGGCACCGGCCTCGGCCGCTGTGTGACTACTACTATACTTGCTTTCGGCGGCTACGGCATTGTACCATGCTTGTTGAATCTCTTTATACAGAGTCTTTTTGGTTTCGGTGAGCTGCAATTCATAGTTATCGCGTTGCAAGCGTGCCGAGCGAACACGGTTGCGGGTACTGAAACGATTGAAGATAGGCACACTTAGACTCACCCCTACATACTTGCTGAAGTTATCGCCCATCTGTTGACGGAAGGTACGATTGATGGTTGAATAATAGTTTGTACCTAAACTACCATTAAGATTCAATTGTGGATAATAAGCACTTTGTGCAATGCGAATGGAGTGCTTGCTACCTTCCAAACGGTATTCGGCAGCTTGTATGGCCGGCTTGTTGACCAATGCTGTTTGGTATATTTCGTCGGGAGGTGTCAGTTGTTGCAACGCAAACGACACATCGGGCGATTCCAAAAGGAAACCTTCGGGCGACTCCAATTCGATGAGTTGGCTCAAGTCGAGCAAAGCCAATTCATAGTTATTGCGTGCTTGCACAGCGGTCATTTGATCCTGCGCTACACGAGCTTTAGCCTCGGCCACTTCGGCCATCGAAGCCTTACCTATATCGGCCAATCGAGTGATACGCGCTTGTTGCTGAAGGCTCAACTCTACTTGCGACTCGGCCACCTGTTGCAACTCTTGGTTGAACAATACCTGCAAGTAGGCCGAAGCTACATTGATGGCAATATCCTCTTGCGCCTTGGCTAAGTCGGCCGTAGCAGCTTTCAAGTTCAGTTTAGCCAGCGCATACTGATTGGGAATTTGCAAACCGGTAAACAACGGAATGCTTGTGCTAAGATTCAAGTTACTACCTTGACTACTCGTATTCACATAAACGGTAGAATAGTCGCCAGTTTCTTCGTTCTTCACGGCCGTTTGCGTACGTCCCCAATTCCAACTTTGTCCGGCCGAACCATTCAAATTAGGCAAACGTGCCCACTTGGCGGTATTGGCTTCTACGGCACTCTGCTCTACGGCATTGGCCGTGCGACGGATATTGATGTTATGCTCGATGGCATAGTCGATACAACGTCGTAAACTCCATCTCTCTTGCGCCTTTCCGCCGATGCTTATCAGCAGTAGGCTTATGAATAGTATCGCTTGTTTCATCTTCTATAATCACTTAACACTAATCACTAACTTTGTTTCCACGAATACGGTCATTAGCTGTGATACCACCCTTAACGGCTATCTTGATACCATCACTCATGCCCACTTCTATCTGTTGGCGACGGAATTGTTGCGGTTGTTCGGTAGTCAGCAGATAGACAAAGGTACTATCGCCACTGAACTCAACCGAACCCTCGGGAATAGCCAATGTTTGTTTCAAACGCTCCAACACAATTTCTGCATTGGCCGAGTAGCCACTACGAATCACAATGCTATCGGGCGCATTCACCGCTGCCTTTATTTCAAACAAGTTGGCTCCGTTCTCTTCTACCCCCTTCGGTGAAATATATTCCAATACCGCATCGAAAGTCAAGTTTTGCAAAGCACCGATTGTCAGCTTCACCGACATACCTTCGTGAATGCGTCCCACCTCTGTTTCGTCAATCTTACCACGGAAGATAAGGTCGTTCATATTGGCCACGGTGGCAATGGTTGTACCATCGTTGAACGTATTACTCATGATTACCGAATTACCCACCTTGATAGGAACATCCAATATCAAGCCATCGATGGTGCTTCGAATCAGTGTACTACTGAAAGAGGCGTTGCTTTGGCTGATACCCTCCTTCACAATCTGCAGGTTATCCTTAGCTGTTAGCAACTCTTCGCGTGCCTGCTTCACGCTGACTTCTGCTCTCTCGTACTCTTCACGGCTGATCAGTTGCTCTTCGTAAAGCTGTTTCAAGCGGCTGAAGTCGGTTTCTGCTTGGCGTGCGCTGATTTCGGCTAAACGGAGGCGGCTCTCTGCACTGTTCAGTTGTCCCAATTCAGGGATTACCTTTACTTTTGCAATTACCTCACCGGCCTTTACATGCTCTCCGGCCTCTTTATACACTTCGGCAATGATGCCCGATATTTGCGGCTTGATAAGCACTTCATCGCGTGGTTCAATCTTTCCGGTAGCTACGGTGGTTTTCTCCAAATCGGCCACTTCGGGAGTAACGATTTCGTAAATCACCTCCTCCGGTTGTGACTTTTGGTACAAGAACACGAAGGTCCAAATGAATAGGAATGCTACCAATAGCAATCCGGCAATCTTAAAAAACTTTTTTGTCTTCATCAGTATTTAATTTTTAATTTTCCATTTTCAATTCTCAATTCTACTCATCTCGTATAGCCTCTATAGGCTTAATAGCCATAGCTCGGTAGGCAGGAGCCAAACCGGCTAAAACACCCAATGCAATCAGCAACAAGCAAGTGCCAATGGCTGTACCAAAAGATACTTGGTAGTGTATGCTAATGTCGCCAGGGTCGTTTGCCGCCGTTTCCAGTATGTTTAGCACAAAAACGCCAAACGAAATACCGGCCATGCCAACTATAGAGGTCAGTACCATACTTTCCGAAAGAATCTGTTGCAAGATGTCTTTGGGTTGTGCTCCAATGGCGCGACGGATACCTATTTCGGTGGTACGTTCTTTCACGGTTACCATCATGATATTGCTCACACCAATAGCTCCGGCAAGCAACGTTCCCAAGCCAACCATCCACGTCAAGATGCTGATTCCTATAAAAAGGTTATCTACCATAGAAAACAACTCTTCGGCATCGAGAAACATAATGGCTTGCTTGTCGTCGGGGTGGATATAGTGAGCCTCTTTAATGACTCGCCCAACATTTTCCTCTATGCTGCTCACTTTATATCCGGGTTTCATAATAAAACAGAGAATATGGATGGTATTGCCCACGTTATATGCCTTTTGCATGGTAGTAAACGGGATGTATATACTCTCCGAAGCTTGTCCGTTCAGACTGATATTACCTTCGGACGACGACATACCCACCACTTGATAATAGATACCATTCACCTGAATGTACTTGCCGCAAGGGTCTTCACCCTCTTGGAAAAGGGTTTCGTACACTCGCTTACCAATGACACATACTTTTCGGCTTTCGTGTATATCTACATTGTTGATGAAGCGGCCGTAGGTCATATCTTGCTCTTCTATCTGTAGGTATTCGGGATAAATACCCTTAATAACACTTTCGTATTTATTCTCGTCATAGACGGCTGTTTGTCCCCAACGCGAAATGGAGGGCGTAGTAAGTGCGACACCTTCGATGGCGGCAACTCTATCTACATCGGCCAGTTCCAAATCCCACCAGCGTCCTTTCCTGAAGCCTTTGTATGCCTCGCTGGTATTTTGAGATGCAACGAAACCGGAGTTGGTAGCAAAGCCTTCGAAGTTCGACTTCATCTCCTCGCGAAGTCCTTGGGCACCGCCAATCAATACAACCAACATAAAGATGCCCCAGAACACACCGAAGGCCGTCAGCAGGCTGCGTGTCTTGTTGCGGGTAATGGTTACGAGGATTTCCTCGAATGTATCTCTATCTATTTTCATATGCTTATCCTTTCATTGCTTCAACCGGACGGATATGTGCTGCTTTGCGTGCTGGGAACAATCCGGCCAATGTGCCGGCCACCACAAGCGTCAATGTAGCTTGGATAGCAATGCTTATATCCACCGTGGGGTCGCTAAAGACGGTTTGGGAAACACCACCGGTTTCAATGGCCTGATTGCCAAAGAGTGAATCCATCCACTCGGTAACACCGATGCCGGCCACCATGCCGATGTAGCCAAATAGAGTGGTAATAGCCACACTCTCTATAATGATAAGCCACAATATCTGTCGTGGCTTGGCACCAAGAGCCTTGCGGATACCAAACTCACGCGTACGTTCCTTGACGGTTATCAGCATGATGTTGCTCACGCCTACTATGCCACTAAGCAAGGTAAAGATACCAATCACCCAGATGGCGGTACGAAGCAATCCCATCGCCTCTTGCGTTTGTAGGTATTGCGTCATGCGGTTACTTATCCAAATGGCACTATCGTCCGAAGGGTCGAAGCGATGGTTTTGCGCAATGGCCTTGCGATAAGCTTGTTCAAAGGCTTCGTTATCGGCCTCATCGGTCAGATTCTTAGTGGTAAAAACGATGTTGCTCAGCTTGTTCCCTCTATTGTATATAATTTGTAGGGTTGTGAAGGGAATGTAGGCCGTGTTCGAGTCGCTACTGCCCGAGTCTTCGTAGATGCCCACCACTTGATAGGCTATACCGTCGGCATTGACAAAGGTTCCTATGGCTGGTTGCTCATCGTAGAGAATTTCTACCGATTTTTTATGCAATACGATAACTTTTCGTCGTTCTTTTATGTCGTAAGCATTGATGAAACGGCCTTCCACTATTTTTACGTCTTCCACCTCGATATAGTTGGGATGCACACCATATAGCGAACGGTTCACATACTGATTTTGGTAACTGATATTGGCACTACCCGGCTGAATGGTTGCTCCGGCATTGATGATGTATTCATCGAACAACTCTTCGGTATCTGCCAAGTCGCTATTGTCCAACTGGATGTAGCGACCCTCTTTCAAACCATCGAACGACTTGGTAGTGGTGCCTGGATAGATGCGCATGGAGTTCAATGCCCTATCCGCACTACTTAGCTCGAAGGCATGAATCAAGCCATTACCAGCACCCAACAATACGATAAGCATGAAGATGCCCCACGATACGGCCAGGCCAGTAAGAGCCGTGCGCAGCTTGTTGCGCTTGATGGTTGAGGATAGTTCGTGTAAGGTATCGATCATTTCATGGCTCCTCCATTTACGCCAAAGATGGATGCATTGTGATTTAAGTTCTCTTCAATGCTACCAATAATGCCGTCCTTTATGCGGATAATCTTATCTGTTTGGTTGGCCACACCGCTTTCGTGGGTCACTACTACAATGGTCATGCCATCCTTGTGCAAATCTTTCAGAATCTGCATCACTTCCACACTGGTTTTGCTATCGAGCGCACCGGTAGGTTCGTCGGCCAGGATAATCTGCGGTTGGGTAATCAATGCGCGAGCAATCGCTACACGTTGTTTCTGTCCGCCACTCATTTCGTTGGGCATGTGATGCGCCCAATCTTTCAGGCCCAATCGGTCGAGGTATTCCAACGCCAAGGCATTGCGCTTGCGGCGGTTCACACCTTGATAGAAGAGCGGCAACGCCACATTCTCCATGGCATTCTTAAAGTTGATAAGGTTGAACGATTGGAAGATGAAACCTATCATCCGGTTACGATACTCGGCCGCCTTGCTTTCGCTCAAGTTCTTGATGAGCGTGCCGTTCAAGTAGTACTCACCGGTATCGTAATTGTCGAGAATACCTAATATATTTAATAAGGTGGATTTGCCCGAACCGGATGCTCCCATAATAGAGACGAACTCTCCCTTGGCAATGTCCAGGTTGACGCCTTTCAATACATGCAAGGGTGCTCCGTTGTTGTAGGTTTTGTTGATGTCTTTTAGCAGTATCACGTTTTTCTATTTTTTATCAAAATTAGTTTGTTTTTCCTATAAGACGCAAGTATATAGGAAAAAGTTGCAAAGCGTTAGCATTTTTTTGCAAAAAACAGCTAATTAGCGCTATCAGCCTACTCTTCTCTCCAATCACGCACAAATTTCCGGCTCACCCGGCGTAAACAAAATAGCCGGCTCATGAAATAAAAGCAGGAACTCCCTATATAAAATTAAATCAGCACTGCTGTTTACTGAATCAGCAGCGCTGATTTATTAATCAACAACGCTGATTAATGAAACAACGCTGCGGTTTCATTTTTTCTTAGGCAGATAAAACTTTCTTTGCCAAGGTTAGTAATTTATTTTAGATAGGTAGGAAAATAAATTGTTCGCAATTTGGGAAGGAGGCTGGAGGAAAGGCATAAAAAAATAGGAACCAATCTCTTGGTTCCTATTTTTATGTCGAACAAAGTATGTTACGGCAGTATTATCCGTTAACTCTTTTTTCTTTGATACGAGCCTTCTTACCGGTAAGAGCACGCAAGTAGTACAACTTAGCGCGACGAACTTTACCTACCTTGTTCACTTCGATGCTGTCGATAGCAGGTGATTCGAGTGGGAAAATACGTTCAACACCAACAGTGCCAGACATTTTGCGAACGGTGAAACGCTTCTTTTCACCATGACCAACAATCTTGATAACAACACCACGATACAACTGAACGCGTTCCTTGTTACCTTCGATGATACGATATGCTACAGTAACAGTGTCACCAGCCTTGAATGAAGGATGTTGCTTGCCTGTAGCAAATGCTTCTTCTGCAATTTTAATTAAATCCATTGTTTGTAAATATTAAAAATGTTATCGTTACTACGCAACATACCAGGCCTCACACTATGTCCTGACAGCGATTGCGCGAAAGCGGTTGCAAAGTAACGAATTATTTATCAGATACACAAATGTTTCCAATTATTTTTGAAAAACGCTTGGAGATATGCAAAACATACTTTATCTTTGAGCCACGAACCATTAACCTAATTATGATGAAATCTAAAAGCACAAAATTCGCTTTGGGCGGATTGTTTATGTGCAGTTTGTTAACATTAGCAACCTGCCAATCTACCGAAAAAGAAATAGTAATAACGGGTGAACTAATTCCCATAGATTCAATATGGGATAAAGGAGCAGACGAAGAGGCCATTGCCACACTAAAACCCTATCAAGCACGAATGGACAGCGTGATGAATTGGGTGATGGGCACCTCCGAAATGGACATGGAGTCTGGAAGACCGGAAAGTTTGCTATCGAACCTTGTGGCCGACGTCTTAAAACAAGCCGGAGAAAAATTACTAAATGGGAAAGCCGCTGATATGGGTTTGGTAAACATGGGCGGATTGAGAAATGTCATTACCAAAGGCCCTGTAACATGTGGCAACATCTACGAAGTACTTCCATTCGAAAACTCACTTTCCGTACTGACCTTAGAAGGAACCACCCTAAAGATGCTCTTTGAAGATATTGCACGCCGAGGAGGTGAAGGTGTGAGCGGAGTAGCCTTGCAAATATCGCGCGACGGAAAATTGCTAAATGCTACCATAGGCGGCAAACCTGTAGTAGATGACCAACTATACACCGTTGCAACCATCGACTACTTGGCCGAAGGCAATGATGGCATGATATCGCTAATACAAGCCGAGAAACGAGAAAATGCACCGCATTGGACACTAAGACGCCTATTCATGGACTATGTGATGAAGCAAACCACCCAACGCAAAGCACTGACCTCGAAACTCGAAAACCGAATTGTTGTAATGGGAATGGGCAATGAAGAACCAACACGCATCCATATTCTACAAACCAGCGACACTCATAGCCGCATAGAGCCAATAGAAACGAACAAGGCCGATAGAGATGCCGGCAAGGGTGGTGCTGTGAGACGCGCCAGCTTCGTGAAGCAATTCAAGAACGAATTCCCCGAAACATTGGTTGTGGATTGTGGCGACTTCTGCCAAGGAACACCTTATTATAACTTCTTCTTTGGAGACGTAGAGGTGGAAATGATGAACCAAATAGGCTATGATGCCATTACGATTGGCAACCACGAATTCGATTTCGGCATGGAAAACTTAGCTCGATTGTACCAAAAGGCTAATTTCCCCGTTGTTTGTGCCAACTATGATGTAACCGGCACCGAACTAGAAGGATTGGTAAAGCCCTACACCATCGTGGAACGAAGTGGCCTGAAAATCGGATTGTTTGGCCTTAGCCCCGAACTGGAAGGCTTAGTACAAGCCGACAAGTGCGAAGGTATCACCTTCCTCGACCCCATAAAGAGTGCCAAAAAGGTGATTGAGCAATTACGCGAAAAAGAAAAATGCGATTTAGTAGTATGCTTGTCCCACTTGGGCATTGAGATACAAGGCATCAGCGACGAGGAGGTAATAGCCTCTACATCGGGTATCGACTTGCTACTTGGCGGACACACACATACACTGATGAACGAACCAAGAATATACTTAAACGAAAATGGCAAAGACGTACCCGCCATGCATACCGGGCGGAACGGCGCACACATAGGAAAAATAGAAATAACCATTAATTAATAAAATGATAAAACAACACCCACTACATTGCGGCCTGAAAAGGGCCGCAATATTTTGTATAGTAACGCTATTTGCACTGACAAGCCGTGCACAAGAACCACAAATCATCAGTCAACTAAGCGATGACCCCGATTGCAAAGTATGGGTAGATTCTGTACTATCTACACTGAGCATCAAGGAGCAATTGGGCCAATTAATGATTTATACACTTACGCCACAAGACACCAAAAGCAACCAAGCATTGCTGAAGAAAGTGGTCAAAGAATATGGCATAGGCGGCTTACTCTTCCGCAAAGGAACCTTGCGCGAACATGCACTTATGAACAATCGCGCACAAGAATTGGCCGACATCCCCGTAATGATAACCTTCGATGGCGAATGGGGATTGGCCATGCGCATACCTGGCACACCCAACTTCCCACGCAACGGCACATTGGGACAAATCGAAGACGAGCATCTACTCTATGAATATGGTCGCGAAGTGGCTCGCGAAATGCGAGAACTAAAGGTGCATGTAAACTTTGCACCGGTAGCCGACGTAAACACCAACCCCAAGAATCCGGTTATTGGCAATCGCTCGTTTGGCGACGACCCTAAGAAGGTGGCCCGACAAGTCATTGCATACGCACAAGGTTTGGAAGATGGAGGGGTATTATCCGTCAGTAAGCATTTCCCCGGCCATGGCGACACCGACCTCGACTCGCACTTGGCACTACCCACTCTAAATTTCGGACGCGAACGCCTGGACAGCATCGAGCTTTATCCGTTCCGCGAAGCATTCAAAGCAGGATTGGGCGGTGTAATGGTGGCCCATTTGGACATTCCGGCACTGGAGCCTGAAAGGGGAAGACCAGCCTCGCTATCGAAAGCCGTAGTAACTGATTTGCTACAAAACGAAATGGGCTTCAAAGGACTTGTCTTCACCGATGCTTTGGAAATGAAGGGAGTGGCCAACCACACCAACGTCTGCCTCCAAGCATTGAAAGCCGGAAACGATATGATACTGGTACCTCCCCGCATCAAAGAGGATGTGGATGGCATACTGAAAGCCATTGAAACTGGCGAACTACCGGCAAGCTATATTCGCGAAAAGTGTCGAAAAGTGCTTACCTTTAAATATGCATTGGGGTTGAAAGAGAAACCACGCGTAAACCTTTCGGGCCTTGAGCAACGCATCAATAGTGAAGAGGCTCAAGAACTGATTGAACGACTTAAAAGTGCCGTAAAGAAACAGCCCGAGGAGTTAGGCTTTAACGTTGAACGCCTATCGGCCATCGACACCATAGTAGCAGAAGCTATTCGCGAAGGGGCCACTCCCGGTTGCCAAGTGGTGGTACTAAAAGAGGGCACTGAGGTTTACAACAAAGCGTATGGCCACTATACTTACGAGAAGAACTCACCTGCCGTAACAAAAGAAAACATCTACGATTTAGCCTCGCTCACCAAAACAACCGCTACCCTACTGGCCATCATGAAGCTATACGACAAAGGGTTGCTGAACCTATCCGATTACGTTTCTACCTATTTGCCCGAATTGAAAGATACCGACAAGCAAAACATCACCATCAACGAACTGCTTTATCATCAATCCGGATTGCAATCTACCCTCCTATTTTATAAGAAGGCCATCGACGAAGAAAAACTTGAAAACAGCCTAACTAGTAGCCGACGCGATGCGAACCACACCATCCAAATAGGCGAAAAAGCATGGGCAAACCAAGATTACAACTATCTGGAAGGATTGACCTCGGCCATACAAACACCGGAACACTCCCTACAAATAAGCAGTAACTTGTGGATTAAGCCGGAATTTCGCGATGACTACTTGACACAAATCGCCGAAGCACCTCTCTATAGCAAACGATACCGTTATAGTTGTGTAGGTTTTATCTTACTACAAAAAGTAGTAGAAGCCATTACCAAAACCTCGTTAGACAACTATCTTGCGCAAGAGTTCTACCAACCCATGGGTTTGAAGACCATCGGATACCTGCCCCTGAAGCAATTTGCTAAAGCCAGAATCATCCCTTCGGCCAACGATCCATTCCTACGCAAAGAAGAACTGCAAGGCTATGTTCACGACGAATCGGCCGCCTTCCAAGGAGGAGTATCCGGCAATGCCGGTCTGTTTGGTAACGCCACCGAAGTGGCCCAAATCTATCAAATGCTATTGAATCATGGTACACTCAACGGCAAACGATACATCAGCGAGGCCACATGCAAGCTGTTCACCACCCGCGTTTCGCGCATCAGCCGCAGAGGATTGGGCTTCGACAAGCCAGATACCAAAAACAGCAAGAGCAGCCCCTGTTGTGAGTCTGCTCCTGCCTCAGTGTATGGCCATACGGGATTTACGGGTACTTGCGCCTGGGTCGATCCGGACAATCAGTTGGTATATGTCTTCCTTAGTAACCGCACATATCCGAATGCTTGGAACAATAAATTATCTAAGTTCGACATCCGTACTCGTATCCAACAGGCCATCTACGATGCTCAAACGCATTAGAATGCAACACCAATGCGCAAACCAAAGTTACTAAGGCCACTTACACTATAAGTAAGCACATCTCCCTTATTGGTACCGTAGCTGTAATAAGCAGCCACATGTATGCCAGGACCATATACCCACGGATAGATGTTCATACCTATTTCTGGTGAGAAATAGAATCCCCACGTATTATCGCGCGTTTGATACGCACTGAAATCGGAGGTCAATCGGGCAAATTGTGGACCAACCTTCAACGATACATAAGGTTGGAAAGTTGATTCACGCATAAAAGTGTAACGACCAGCCACACCAAAAGGCATTTGGAAGAGGGTATGTTGTTGGTCGGTAGTCAACGAAGCGCCATTGCCAACGGCCAATGTTTCACGACCCACATATTCATGATTGCTATGATAAGCCATGAACAAACCCAACGATGCATTTTCTGTCAAGTAATAACCGGCTTCAAAATTCATACCCCAACCGCTTCCATTTTCAGCAAAATGGTTGCCCACAGGGAAGTTCATTTGCCAATCCAAGTTGGCATAATAGTTATCGCTCAACTGAGCCTTAGCCGGCATAGCCATGATTAGCGTCAAAGTGAGCAAGGCTGCCACTTTCATAGTTTTCTTATAGATTGTTTTCATACAATTAAGTTTTAGGAGTTAATTACTTTCCTTTCAAATAAGGAGATTGCGCAAAGGCTTGATTTACTGCATCGATTGCCAACTTCGTATTAACAGTATTCGAGTCGGTCAAGAATCCGCTCATATAGCATGTCCATAGAACGGGCAATTTAGCCGATGCACCTTCGGGAGCATCCAAGTTCAACAATTCGCCCAAGAACGAGCCGGTAGAATAGGAATAGGTCACTGGGTAGGGATAATACCAATCATACCAATTGCCCCAATAGGGTGCACCCCAATATCCCGGATATCCCCACCACCATTGTGGATAGGTGTAATCGGTCAGGTAATAGGTACTCTCTACATAACTTACTTGTAAGCCCAAATCGGCCTCTTCACGATTATCTACACGCACATAACCTTTAGCCGCCATGTTGCTTGCAAACGCATTCAAGATTCCCAACGACTCGTTGTCGGATGCATAGACAGCCGATTTGTTTTCACCAATAATCAAAAGGCTATCGGGCAAATAGAATGTTTCGAATGAATCGAATTTTGCCGATTTGTCAAAGTTTGTATAAACCAGATAGTTACTGTCCAGTTTACCCATGTCTGGGCCCTTCTCACAAGCTGCAAACAGGCAGATTGCTGCAAATAGAGGAATAATTTTTTTCATACAATTCATTTGTTTAGGTTTTTAAACTCATTAGCCATCAGGCGCCTTTAGGCTACGTTTAGTGACAAAAACAAAAGAACTGCCAATTGGTTCGTAGAAAAGCATAAAAGCACTTAGCGATTAACGAAAAATAAGTTCTGTTTCGTTAATCGCTAAGTACATTATATCGTTACCTACACTATTAATCAGCAAGTTTCAGTATGGCCGTCCATCCACCTCCTGGTGCCATATAGAATGACAGCTTGTCTTTCTTCGTAATGGTTTTTACTTGGCGATGATAATCTGTAGCATCCTTGTCGGCATTCACACCGTCGACAAAGATTTCAGCTTGATAGTTTCCTTCGCCCAAGAAAGAAAAATCGATGGCATATTGGCGTGAAGTCCAATTGGTCATTGCCGCCACATACCATGTAGAACCTTTTCTACGCGCAATAGCGATGTGCTCACCTATTTCACCATTCAGTGCAATCGTCTCATTGAATATCGTAGGCACTTGTGCGATGAATGCAGTATATTCAGGTTCCTTCTGATAGTAGCTGGGGCTATCTGCCAACATCTGCAAGGGCGCCTCGAACAGTGTGTACATGGCCATTTGATGCACCCGAGTACCTTGACTCATTGGTTGGTCGTTGATGGCACGGAAATTACCTCGGGTTGCATTCTTTGTAGCACCAGGAGTATAATCCATCGGTCCTACTAACTGACGCAGATAGGGAGCCGTTACATCGTAGCGAGGAAAATCGTGTAGCGGAACACCGTTTACAATTGGTTCCCACTTAGCATTTTCCAATCCCTTCACGCCCTCGAAATTCACAATATTTGGATAGGCTCGCTGAATGCCGTAAGGTTTCAAGCCGTGAAGGTCGAGTAAGAGTTTGTTTCTGACAGCACACTCGGCAATCTGCTCAACAGAAGCAATCAGCGGTTGGTCGTCGCGGTCGAAGAAATCCACCTTGAAACCTTTCACGCCCATTTCGGCATAATGCTTAAACGAGGCTTCAAGATGCTTGATGCTATTTCTCCAACTTGCCCATAGAATTACACCTACGCCCTTTGCATTGGCATGCGCGATAATCTCTTTCAAATCGATATTCGGATTCAATCCTTCCAACAACGATTCCTTGCCACTCCAACCCTCATCAATAATAATGTATTCCAAGTTGTATTGAGCCGCAAAATCAATATACGCTTTATAGGTTGGTGTGTTCATGCCCGATTTGAAATCAACTCCTGTCAAATTGCAAGTATTCCACCAATCCCAGGCCACCTTTCCCGGTTTAATCCACGATGTATCTGCAATTTTGCAGGCTGGCGCCAAGCGTTGGGCCATATCGTTATCGGCCAATTGTAAGTCACTGGTTGTTACCAATACCACGCGCCAAGGAAATGAGCGACGAGGCTGATTGATTTCCGCAATGTATCCTGCACGCTCGGTTGGAATCAAGTTCAATTCAGCATGGCCACCAATTACTTCCGCTAAAGGAACAGGAGCAAACTCGGCTACCAATGCATTGCCTTCGCCCTTCTTTAAGAACATGCCTGGATAGTTTTCCAAGCCGGCTTCCATCAAAGTGGCTTTCTTGCCGTTTCCTAAATCGACCAACAGCGGTGTGATGGCCAATGAATCGGCAAACATTGCAGAAAGAGGAGCCTCATCGTAGTAAGATTCGAACGAATAACAATAGCGTTCTCCGCTACGATTATCATTCACATAAGGCACAAATGCTTTATAATCGCCGGCAAAATTAAACTCTACCGTCTCGTTCATCACCAAGTATGGTTTACTTTGCCTACTTACAATACGATACGCTGCCCCCTCGTCATAAGCACGAAATTCAAGGACAAACCCACCTTTCAAGGTTAAAGAGAGTTGGTTATACACATCCTTCACCTCGGCCTTCTTGTAGAATGGTGTAGCAAACGAGCTATTCACCGATTTGCGAGCAACGTTTGTCACCTTGACCTGACCTTCCCAAACACCGACCTTCTTGTTGTTTTTGGCATTAATTGCATTCAAAGCAATGGCCGATGGTTGCAAAACAACGGTTTCTTCGTGTTGAATACTCCATGTCAAAGCCTCTCCGTCGCCGATGGTTACCTTTAGTTTACCATCGGGCGAACTCAGCGAATATTGTTTCTGCGCAAAGCCACTAATTGCCAGCAGCATACAGAAACTTACAAACAAGAATCTGTATTTCATAGCCATTATCCCATTACTACCTCTACCACATGCTTACCGGGCTGATACATCACGATATTACCGTTGATAGGTTGACCATCGACCATAATCGATGCCACGCCCTTGCACACACCTTGCGGATTGGTAATATTGATTTGGTACTCGCCACCGCGGAACAAGCGTTTTACGCTGAACTGTTTCCAATCGGCAGGAATGCATGGATTTATTTCTAAACCATCATATGCAGGCTTGATACCCAAGATAAATTGAGTGATGGCATAATAGTTCCATGCAGCAGTACCAGTCAGCCAGCTATTCTTAGCCTCGCCCGGACGAGCAGCGTCCTTACCGGCAATCATCTGCGAATAAACGTATGGTTCCACCTTATGCAATTCGCTGTTGGCTTCGGTGTACGACGGACAAATCTTGCGGAAGTATTCCCATGCTTGGTCGCCACGGCCCAATACCGTTTCGCCAATGATTACCCACGGATTGTTATGGCAGAAGATACCTGCATTCTCCTTATATCCGGCAGGATAAGAAGAGATTTCACCATACTCTACCTTATATTCTGTAAAGGCAGGATTGTTCAATACGATACCATGTTCGCAATCCAAACGCTCTTTCACAGAGTTGAGCGCCTTTTCTACCATACCCTCTTCCAGTCCAATACCGGCCATGGTACACCATCCTTGGCTTTCGATGAATATTTGTCCCTCTTTGTTCTCTTTCGAACCCACTTTGTTTCCAAAATAGTCGTATGCACGGAGGTACCAATCGCCATCCCAGCCATGCTTCTTCACGGCTTCTACCATTCTATCGATATATCCTGCAGCACGTTCGGCCTCATCAAATTTGCCCACTTCGCGGCACAGCTCCACATAGTCGCGTCCGCACACCACAAACAAGCCTGCAATCATCAGCGATTCGGCCTTCGAGCCCTCTGTTTTGTTTTCGGTTGTTTGGAACGATTCGTTTGGATCCCACGAGAAGCAGTTCAAGTTCAAGCAGTCGTTCCAGTCGGCACGGCCAATCAATGGCAACATGTGAGGACCCAAGTTTTCGATAACGTGGTTGAACGAAACGTACAAGTGTTGCATCAATGTAACTTCACTTCCCGGCTGGTTATCGAAAGGTACCATTTCATCGAGGATAGAGAAGTCGCCCGTCTCCTTAATATAGGCCACCGTACCAAAGATAAGCCACATGGGGTCGTCGTTAAATCCGCCACCAATACCATCATTGCCGCGTTTGGTCAAAGGTTGATATTGATGATAGCATCCACCATCGGGGAATTGCGTAGAAGCTATGTCGATGATACGTTCGCGTGCTCTTTCCGGTATTTGATGCACAAAGCCCACCAAGTCTTGGTTCGAATCGCGGAAACCCATACCGCGTCCGATACCGCTTTCGAAGAACGATGCCGAACGGCTCATGTTGAACGTAATCATACATTGGTATTGGTTCCATATATTCACCATTCTATCCAGTTTTTCCTCGTCAGTCTTCACCACATAAATATTTAGTAGCTTATCCCAATAATTTTTCAGTTCAAGGAAAGCGTTATCCACCTTTTCCACGGTATCAAACTTGGCAATCATCTCTTTTGCCTTACGCTTATTGATAATTGGCGATGGGAATCCTGGCTTTTCAAACTTCTCTTCTTGTGCATTCTCTACATAACCCAACAAGAAGATAAAATCGCGTTTTTCGCCAGCCTTCAGTTCCACTTCAATATAGTGCGATGCTATCGGGCTCCATCCATGAGCGATGCTGTTGCTCGGCTTGCCGGCCATTACGTTTTGTGGGTCGCGGAACTCATTGTATAGACCTACAAAAGTCTCTCTGTCAGTATCGAAACCATCTATTGGCGTGTTTACACTATAAAAAGCATAATGGTTGCGACGCTCTTTGTATTCGGTTTTATGGTAAATCACAGAACCCTCCACTTCCACCTCGCCGGTCGAGAAGTTACGTTGGAAGTTTTCCATATCGGTAGCAGCATTCCACAAGCACCACTCGGCAAACGAGAAGAGTTTTAGTTTTTTTGTTTCGTTGCTTTGGTTGGTCAGTGTCAACTTCTGCACTTCACCCCATGTCTTCAATGGCACAAAGAAAAGCACACTTGCCTCTACCCCATCCTTCTGTCCGGTGATGCGCGTATAACTCATACCATGACGGCATTCATAGCTATCCAGTGGCGTTTTGCAAGGCTTCCACCCTGGCGACCAAACATTTTTTCCATCGTTGATGTAGAAATAGCGTCCACCATTATCCATCGGCACATTGTTGTAACGATAGCGTGTGATTCGGCGGAATTTGGCATCCTTATAAAAACTATATCCTCCGGCTGTATTCGAAATCAGCGAAAAGAAATCTTCGTTTCCTAAATAATTAATCCAAGGCCAAGGAGTGGCAGGATTGGTAATGACATATTCTCGATGCATGTCATCGAAATGTCCATAAGTTTTCATGCGATTTGTGATTTATGATTTATAACTTTCTATTTTAATATCTCCTCTATTTGCATCAACTCTTCAGCATCGAAAGTTGTGTTTCTCACAGCCTTCAAGTTCTTATCCAGTTGCGCCACACTGCTGGCTCCAATAAGTACGCTTGTCACCAGTTCGTCCTTCAGCAGCCATGCCAAAGCCATTTCGGCCAGCGATTGACCACGATTCGCGGCCACATTGTTCAATGCCACAATCTTTGCCAGCATCTCATTGCTTAGCACCTCCTTCTTCAAGAAGCCATCGCGTGCCATACGGCTATCGGCCGGAATGCCATTCAGGTATCTATCCGTTAGCAACCCTTGTGCCAATGGCGAGAAGGCAATGAATCCGCTACCCTGTTCCTTCGCTTGTTGCAAAATGCCCTTCTCTTCAGGGTCACGAACCAACAAGCTATATTTGCCTTGGTATATCAAGCAAGGCACATCGCGTTCCTTCAGATATTGATAGGCAAAAGCAGCCGCTTCGGTTGGATAGTTCGAAATACCCACATACAAGGCCTTCCCTTGTCTTACGATATCCACGAGTGCCTGCATAGTCTCTTCCAATGGTGTATTAGGGTCGAAGCGATGCGAATAGAATAGATCCACATACTCCAGATTCATGCGGCGAAGGCTTTGATCCAAACTTGCCATTAAATATTTTCGCGAACCCCAGTCGCCATAAGGTCCTGCCCACATATCATAACCCGCCTTGGTCGATACGAATAGCTCGTCGCGATAGGGTCTTAACGATTTAGTGATAATTTTCCCGAAGGTCTCTTCTGCCGAGCCTGCCGAAGGGCCGTAATTGTTGGCCAAGTCAAAATGGGTAATCCCATTATCGAAAGCGTGATGAACAATGTCGAACGAGCGTTGCAACGGGTCTACGTCGCCAAAGTTATGCCACAATCCCAAGGATATTGCCGGCAACAAAACGCCACTTCGTCCACAACGACGATACTTCATCGTTCCATCATATCGAGTCTCATTTGGAGAATAAAGTTGGTTTGCCATACTATTAAATATATAGATGATGCAAATGTAAACAAAAATAAATTCATAAACAATAGCATGCTAAAAGGATACAATCATCAGTTAAAATAATACAATAATTTGATTAAACAAAAACAATCGTTACCTTTGCGCAGTGATACTTTTTTAGCGCTTAAATCATGGGAAACCAAAACTACATTATGCGGGAGATTACTCCCCTATCGGAACGAGACTGCTTCTACATTGCCAACCGACACAAAACAGAATTTACCTACCCCATACATTGCCACGTGGAGTGTGAACTGAACTTTACGGAACATGCAGCCGGTGTGAAACGAGTGGTAGGCGATTCGTCGGAAGTGATTGGCGATTACGATTTAGTGCTCATTACAGGCAAAGAACTGGAGCACGTATGGGAGCACCACGAATGCAAATCGGAGGACATCCGAGAAATCACCATTCACTTCTCTCCCGACTTCTTCCCAAAGGAATTGGTAAACAAAAGCCAGTTCGACACCATCCGACGCATGTTAGAAAAAGCACAACGCGGATTAGCCTTCCCCATGCAGGCCATTATGAAAGTGTATAACCGCCTGGATAAGTTAGCCTTTGAGGAACAAGGCTTTTATTCCGTAATCCATTTCATGAGCATCCTCTACGACCTCTCCCTTTACGACGATGCCAAGGTGCTTTCCAGCTCATCGTTCGCCAAGATAGAGACCTACTCCGATAGCCGCCGCGTACAAAAAGTGCAACGATACATTGCAGAGCACTATCAAGAGGAGATTCGTTTGAACACTCTTGCCAATATGGTGGGCATGACACCGGTTTCATTCAGCCGCTTCTTCCGTTTACGCACCGGACGCACCCTATCCGAATACATTATAGACATCCGTTTGGGATCGGCCACTCGCCTATTGGTCGATTCGCAACGCACCATTGCCGAGATATGTTACGAGTGTGGTTTCAACAACCTTTCCAATTTCAACCGCATGTTCAAACGCAAAAAAGGATGCTCGCCCAAGGAATTCCGCGACAACTACAGAAAGAAGAAGATTCTTATTTGATAAGAAACTATCAGTTTTGCATCCTTAAAAGCATTAACTTTGCATTCGTTAGCTATCAACAATTGAATATTCCATAAACAAATGAGACGTTTTTTCTATTTCGCACTATCAGTAATCCTACTCGTAGCCTGCACACCCAAACAAAACCCTAATCCCTTCATCGAAGTAAATGCCGATGGTCAGTTCATACGCAATGGCAAACCCTACTACTTCGTAGGCACTAACTTTTGGTATGGAGCCATCCTTGGTTCTGAAGGCCAAGGTGGTAACCGCGAACGCCTGCACCAAGAACTCGACTTCCTGAAAAGCATCGGAATAGACAACCTCCGCGTATTGGTGGGTGGAGATGGTGAAAACGGCATACCCACACGCATACAACCATCGTTGCAAACAGCCCCCGGTGTTTACAACGATACCATCCTCGATGGGTTAGACTATTTTATGAACGAGTTGAAGAAGCGCGACATGACGGCCGTACTCTACCTAAACAACTCATGGGAATGGAGCGGAGGCTATTCGCTCTACCTGCAATGGAGCGGACATGGCAAAGCCGTTGTACCCGCTATCGATGGTTGGCCGGCATACATGGAGTATGTGAAGCAATTCGTCTTTTCAGATAGCGCCAAGGCATTGTTTGCCAACCATGTGGATTATATCATCAAGCGAACCAACCGCTACAATGGATTAAGCTATATCGAAGACCCCACGCTGATGTCGTGGCAAATAGGCAACGAGCCGCGTGCTTTCTCCGAAGAGGGCAAGGAACCCTTTGCCGCTTGGTTGGCAGAGGTAGCCATGCAAATCAAGACACTCGACCCCAACCACATGGTTTCAGTGGGCAGTGAGGGGAAACATGGATGCGAACAAGACATCGAGCTATTCGAAAAAATCCATGCCGATGCCCATATCGACTATATGAACATCCACCTATGGCCCTATAACTGGGGATGGGTAAAGGAAGACAGCCTGTTAGAAATGCTTCCCCAAACCAAAATCAATACAAAGAAATACATTGACGAGCACCTTGTTTTAGCCCGTAAATACAAGAAACCGGTAGTAATGGAAGAGTTTGGTTTCCCCCGCGATGGCTTTCAATTCACCAAAGAGAGCAGCACCCAAGCACGCGATGAGTTCTACCGCTATGTATTCGATTTAATCCGCCAAGAGCGCGAACAAGGCGGTTTGTTTGCCGGATGTAATTTCTGGGGATGGGGCGGATTTGCCAACCATACACCCGGCCACACCTATTGGGAAGCATGGGACGACTACATGGGCGACCCCGCACAAGAGCAACAAGGCTTAAACTCAGTCTTCGCAAGCGATAGCACCACTATTGCTATTATCAAGTCGGAAAACGAAAAACTAAAATAATCTTATTCATCATGAAAACAAGAAATTTACTCTTAGCCGGCCTTTGCGCATTGGCCGCTGCCTGTACTACAACAACCAGTGAAAAACCGCTTGCCGTTGAACAAATCAAATTAAACCAAGTGGGATACTACCCTCTCCAAGAGAAAGTGGCCGTATTGGATAATTGCGAAGCAGACGAATTCGCAATTATAGATGCCGTAACCCAACAAAAGATACTTGTGGGCAAACCTCAAAAAAACAACGCATGCGAATGGTCGGACAAAGCACGCTATACACTCGACTTCAGCCAACTGACCATGCCAGGAAAATATAAAATAGAAGTTGGTGATATGGTAATGCCTTTCGAAATCAAGAAAGAGGCTTGGAAGCCCGTGGCCGATGCTGCACTGAAAGCATTCTATTACCAACGCACCGGCATGCCCATCGAAGAGCAATATGCTGGCAAATGGCATCGCCCCATGGGACATCCCGACGACAAAGCCATGATTCACCCCAACGCAGCCAGCAAAAGCCGCCCGGCAGGCACTATCATCTCATCACCCAAAGGTTGGTACGATGCCGGCGACTATAATAAGTATATTGTAAACTCAGGCTTCAGCATCGGATTGATGCAAGCCATCTACATTTATTTCCCCGAATATTTTGCCAAGCAAAACGTGAATATCCCCGAAAGCAGCAACTCAACCCCCGACTTCTTGGACGAAATGCACTACAACTTAGATTGGATGCTCACCATGCAAGACCCAGCCGATGGTGGTGTTTACCATAAGCTCACAACCCCTTCGTTCGAAGGATTCATCATGCCTGCCGATTGCAAGCAACAACGCTATGCCGTGTTTAAGAGTGTAACAGCCGCTCTCGACTTTGCTGCTGTAATGGCACAATCGGCCGGCATCTTTGCCAACTACGAAACCGATTATCCCGGCTTTGCCAAGAAAGCTGTCGAAGCCGCAGAAAAGGCATACGCCTGGGCACAAAAGAACCCCAATGCTTTCTACCACCAAGACCTTCTGAACAAACAGTTCGAACCTGCCGTAGTGACCGGAGCTTATGGCGATGGAAGCGCGAAAGATGAATTCTTCTGGGCAGCAAGCGAACTCTATTGGGCTACAGGTAAGGAGATGTATGGCAAAGAAGCCTTGAAGTATGCACCCGAAACATTCACCACACCAAGTTGGGGAAATGTAGCTTCGCTTGGTGCCTTTGCATGGATGAAGCCCGACAGCAAATTGGACGATAAAGCACTCACTGAGTTGGCCGAAAAGCAATGGCAAAACTTGCAAAACTATTGCGAAGAAGCCATTAAGGGAGCCGACAACAACGCCTTCCACGCACCTTATGGCGATAGCCCAAGAGACTTCTTCTGGGGATGCTTGGCCGAGGGCGGTTGCAACCAAGCCATCTCGTTGATTGTTGGCTATGGCTTGACCGGCAAGAAAGCATACTTGCAAAATGCCTATCGCAATGCCGACTATATTCTTGGTCGTAACGCCACTGGCTACTGCTACGTAACAGGTTTTGGCGTAAAAAGCCCAATGCATCCACACCATCGCCTCTCGGGTGCCGACAACATCGAAGAACCACTCCCTGGATTCTTGGTGGGCGGTCCTAACCCCGGCCAACAAGACAAGAACGATGGCGCTGTCTATACCACCAACCTCCCCGACGAATCCTATTCAGACGTACAAGAGTCGTATGCATCGAACGAAATCGCCATTAACTGGAATGCTGCTTTAGTGGCTATGATTAGCGCATTGGATGCTTTAGCACAATAAAAACAACACCTATAACTACAAAAAATCCCGCATCAATGCGGGATTTTTTTGTATATATCTGTATTGCTAATAATAAAAAACGCCCC
>JAGBWA010000066.1 GCA_017630035.1 Bacteroides sp. | reverse complement strand
GTAGATTTCTGATTTATGAATTATGAGATAACCGCCACTTGTAGGGACGTAGCGTGCTGCGTCCGTGACAACATAAACGAGACAATATGAGAGCACATTACCTGAAAGTTGCCGTGCGCAACCTGTTGAAGTACAAAACGCAGAGCATCATCAGCATGGTGGGGCTGGCCATTGGCCTGGCCACCTTTGCCCTGTCCAGCATCTGGTTGAAGTATGAGATGACCTACGACACCCATTGGCCCGATGCGGAACGCATCTATGAAGTGGGACTTTTGCAAGAAGGGAAGATTGATAAATTTGAAAATCGCCATCTTATTAAGACAGTAAATAAACTGAAAGATCAGTTTCCTGAAGTAGAAACGATTTGTGCTTTCGAAGAAACGAGCTTTTATAACAATCAAATACTGACCTCATACCTGATGGTGGATAGTACCTATACCCAAATCTTTCCGTTAACAGTATTGGAAGGAACTGACCAGTTCCTGTATCAACCCGGTATGGCTGGTATTACCGAGAGTGCTGCCAAACGTCTGTTTGGTACTACGGATGTATTGGGCGATACTATTATCGGGTATCCAAATGATCTCGTAATATGCGCTATTATGAAAGATGGTGAGAAACATTCCAATTATCCATACGATGTCGTCGCTTCTTTTGATAATAGAAGAGATCAGAATGTTTTCATTCTTAAAATATTCGTGAAATTGCTTCCAGGAGTTAATGTAGAAGCATTGGATGAAAAGTTGAAACAGCATAAAATGGAATACATAAGTACGCTAGATGATGGCTCGACGACAACAGATTATTACGACGAACCGCTTACTATTGCTCCTCTTAGCGAAATGCACTACACGCACAACCGAGGTAGCGATGCCATTCGTCTGGAACATATTCGTATGTTCAATGTAGTGGGGCTGGTAGTAGTGATTTGCGCACTACTCAACTACTTGATTCTATACGTTATCCGTCTCTATATCCGTCGTCGCGAAATGACACTTCGCCGTGTGCATGGTGCCGGTGAGGGTAGTCTACTACGAATGACCATGACCGAACTGTTGTTGCTGACGGGCATGGCACTTTTCTTCGGCATGCTTATCACCGAGCTGCTGTTCCGTCCGTTCAAGGAGATTGCCGGCATTGATGAAGGCAGCAGCTTCCTCTATCGCGAATCTATTATCTACATGGGCATTGTGATACTGCTCTCCTTGTTGCTATCGTGCATTATGCTTCTGTTGCAACAACGTCGTTCGCATCGCGAATCCCTTTTGCCCATTGCCTCATCGGGCGGTATCTTCACCTTCCGTCGAGTGGCTATGGGTGTGCAACTATTCATCAGCATCTTTGTGTTGTTCGCCACCTTTACACTACAGAAACAGTTGCGTCAATTGCACCAATCCGACGATATGGGCATCAACTTGGATGTGATTATTTCCGAGGGATGGACCACTTGGGCAGAAAGACCTACAGAAGAGATTGATGGAGTGATGGAAGAGATACCTTACATCAACTACTATAAAACAGAGCATTATCCTTTCGATGCCAGAACCATAAGTTGGGGAAGTACGAACATTAAATATGAGAACGAACGTGAAGAAGAACAAACGATAAAGGGTACCATATATAAAATCAGTCATGATGCCTATCGGGTATATGGTTTGCAAGTTGTAGCAGGAGAAATGCCGTCAGAATCGAATACAGAATATGGTTATTGGATAAACGAGTCGTTTGCTTCCCAAATGGGATTAGCACCCGCAGAAACAATCGGGCTATCAATAGACGATATAGGCATCATCCGTGGTGTAATAAAGAATATTTCGATTTCTCCAATTATCCCATCTCCTCCGGCCGTTTACATAATATCAACGAAAGATGAGGTAAGCATGGGTCCCGGATACAACTACCGACTTCGCTTCCTCACTTCCGATATCAAGGATATGAAAGTGTTGGGCGATAGCGTTACCAATTACTTAAAACGGAAATACCCGAACGAAGAATATCTTTCAATGAATTTCTATACTATCGGCGAAGACATTGAGCGTGCTTTGAGTTCGGAACGCATACTGATGAAGCTGCTTGGCATTGCTTCGGGCGTATGTATCTTCATTACGCTGTTCGGCATCTTCTCCATGGTGAGCCTGACGTGCGAACGTCGTCGCAAGGAGATGGCTATCCGCAAGGTGCATGGTGCAAAGATTCGCGACATCATCGGGCTGTTTGCCAAGGAGTATGGCATCTTGTTGTTGGTTTCTGCGGCCGTAGCATTCAGTGTGGGCTATGCTGTGATGAAACAATGGCTACAGACCTATGTGATACAAACCACCATTTCGTGGTGGATATATGTTGCCATCCTCGCGGCCGTCACTCTGATGATTGTCCTCTGTGTGGGCTATCGTGTATGGAAAGCCGCCAATGAGAATCCGGCCGATGTGGTGAAGAGCGAGTAGATTTATGATTTATGAATTATGAATTATGAGATAACCGCCACTTGTAGGGACGTAGCGTGCTGCGTCCGAAGAACATAAACGAAAACAAATTATAATAAAGATATGAAGACACTGCAATATGCTATTCGTTTTCTTGCCAGAAGCAAGTCGTACACCCTTATCAACTTATTCGGGTTGGCATTCAGCCTGGCATGCTGCATCATCCTGATGCGCTACATCCATCGCGAGCTGACGGTGGACACACATTGTGTGGATAGAGACCATACATTTATGGCTATTCGCGACATTGACAACAATCGGTATATTGGCAATCTGGCCGATGTAAATGACCTTGTAGGAAAGGAGATTGTTACCTCGGAAGATATTGTAAAGCGTTGCTCTTTCCATACCTTCGAACAAAACGAACTGAAGTACAACGAGCAGAGCTATTCAATTGATATGTTGATGGCCGACAGTACGTTTTTCCATTTCTTCCAGTATCCGGTAGTGGCCGGTGAGGCACGATTGAGTGCTCCCGATGATGCTATCCTTACTCGTTCATTGGCCACTATAATGTTTGGCGATGAAGATCCTATCGGCAAGGTGCTGAACTTCGAAGATAAAACCATTACTGTTCGTGGTGTGATAGATAACCCTATAGGAAAAACATCGTTTAAGTTCGACATCATTCTATCGTATTATCTGAAAAAAGATTGGGGTCGTCTTGTCAGTGAGTTTATTCACTTTGCACCATATGTCGATGTGGAAAAGCTAAATGCCGAGTCGAATGTATCTCGAATGGTAGATTATGGTAGAAAGTTAAATATGCGCTACGAGTTTGTCAGTTTGTACGAAGCCTATAAGCGCACAAATCCTTTCAAAGACGCAATGTTCCAACACACCAACATGACCTATATCTACCTACTTTCGTGTGTGGCCCTACTACTACTGTTGGTTGGCCTCTTGAACTTCGTCAATATCTATATGGTGTTGATGATGACGCGAAACAAAGAGTTTGGCATTAAGAAGGTATTCGGTTTGCAGAACTTCCCACTCTTCCTGCAGATATGGTTGGAAAACATGTTGTTGATGATTCCGGCACTATTTTTTGCTTGGCTTATGGTTGAAATCACCCAAGTACCCGTAAATCGTTTGTTTCAAGAAGAGATAAGATACACTTGGTTCGACTTGTGGCTCTCGTTGGGATTCATTGTGCTGATTCCCCTGTTCACCACCATTTATCCCTATATCCGCTACAACTATCGGACGGCCATCACCTCTATGCGAGGCATCGCCACCAACCATCAATCGGTTCGCATGCGCATGGCTTTCCTCTTTGTGCAATATGTTCTTACCATAAGCATCATTGTAGTGTCGCTCTACTTCAGTAATCATCTTAACTTTTTGCTGAACACTCCTCCAGGCTTCCGCACCGAAGGGGTGTTGAATGCCAACTTGTTGCACCAAACAAATGCTGGTCTTTATACTCCGGAGAAACTTCAGTCGATGGGCGCACGCAATGCCATCTTGAGGCAACGATTGGATGAGTGTCCTTACTTTGAAAAGTATCTGTGCGGAATCAATCTGTTCGATGGTTACGACAGTTATGTATATAACGACAAAGACCAAATGGTGAAATGCGAAACCCTATTCACCAACGGCAATATATTTAGTCTGTACGACATTCCTGTAATAGAGGGTGCTATTCCTGATATCGATAAGCTTGTGGGCCAGAAACTCGTTTTGAACCGTGCTGCCATGAGGGCATTTGGCTACACTAATTACGAAGAGGCATTTATCCGATGGGAATCAGCCCAATGGGTTTCTGTTCGACATGACGGAACACGAGAAGAAGGTGGAGTAGAGTTGACACCTATTGTTGCCGTTGTGGAAGATTTCTACACCGGCCACATGACCGAAGGTATCAAGCCTATGGTGTTCATTATTTCGAGTATAGAACGTCTTGGAACGGCCAATATCTTTATAAAGCCCGGTCAGGAACAGGCCATGTTGGAGTACCTGAAAGGTGTGTCTATGGAGATTAACAATACCGAAGAGTTCGGATACTCATGGCTGAAGGACGAGGTGTTGGCATTCTACGAAAACGACCGCAAAGTAACCACCATCTACAACATCTTTGCGGTGATTGCCATCATCATTTCGTGCCTTGGACTGTTCGGCATCTCGTTGTTCGACATCCGCCAACGCTACCGCGAGATTGGCATCCGCAAGGTGAATGGTGCCGGCATGAAGGATTTGTATCGCTTGCTCTTCCGCAAGTATTTCATTGTGTTGGGTATATCCTTTGTGGTGGCTACCCCCATTGCCTATTACTTGATTTATCAATATACCGCCGACTTTGTGGTGAAGGCTCCGATAAGCATTGGCATCTTCGTTGTAGGTTTGCTGTTAGTGTCCCTCATCTCGTTTGGCACACTGTATTGGCAAATACGTAAGGCAGCAAATATCAATCCGGCCGATGTGGTGAAGAGTGAGTAAATTTAAAATTATAAAGATATGAAGACACTGCAATACGCATTCCGTTTTCTTGCCAGAAGCAAGTCGTACACCCTTATCAACATGTTTGGGCTGGCCCTCAGCCTGGCATGCTGCATCATCCTGATGCGCTACATCCATCGCGAGCTGACGGTGGACACACATTGCATAGACCGGGAAAAGGTGTATGCCATTAAGGTATCTTATAATGGGGGTAGTCACATCAGTTCTGTGAGTAGTTATAGATACGACCCACCCAAGTTTGACGAAAGCAAAATAGATGCTCGGGTAGAATATATCCCATTGAGTGGCGATTATGTTATCGTGGATGGTCATCGTTTCCCATCACGAACCATTGTAACAGATAGTACTTTTTTTAGGCTGTTCCGCTATCCGTTATTGGAAGGCGAGTTGCTGCTCGACAAGCCAACCTCTGTTTTGCTGAAGAAGGAGTATGCCAAGAAACTGTTTGGAGACAAGAATCCGATAGGACAAGTTATTCGCAACTCAAATGAGAAAGATTTGATTGTAGAAGGAATATTGGATGAACCCGCATGCAAAACAACCATCGAATTTGATATGGTGGTATCCAACCACTTATCCAGTCGCTGGTCAAGAATGCCGATAGAGTTTTTCTATTTTAGGCCCGATGTGGATATGGAAGAGATGGGCAAGATAGGTCAGACTGCCCGCTACATGAATAGACCGGAATGGGACAACCGTCAATATACGTTCTCTTTCTTGCCCATCGAAGAGCTCTATTGGCATGGTGAATTGCATCTTGAAACAAGTTTGTTTCGCTATGGTCAGAAATCTCATCTATATATATTAATAGGTGTATGCTTGCTGATATTCCTTACCGGAGTACTGAACTTTGTCAACCTCTATTTAGTGGCCATGCTCCGTAGGGGAAAAGAGTATGGTTTGAAAAAGGTATATGGTGCAAGTGCTTGGCACATTTTCCGACAAATTTGGTTGGAAAACGCCTTGTTGCTTTTTGCCGCGCTTATGGTGGCTTGGTTGATAATAGAGGTGACTGCTATACCCATCAACCATCTATTGGGAGAAGAGTTCTGGTATTCACCTTTCGACCTCTGGCTATCGTTAGGAATGTTGTTGCTACTGCCGTTGCTCACATCCATCTATCCCTTTATCAAATACAATTATGCTTCGCCCATACTTTCCATACGTTCCATTGGTTTAGGTAATCGTTCTGTCCGTTCAAGAATGGTGTTCTTGAGCATCCAATATGCACTGACATTCCTTTTGATGGTATGTGCACTCTACTTTAACAAACAATTGAACGTGATGACAAGTACTGAACCGGGATTCCGTACAGAAAATATTATGTTGGTTAAGCTACTTTATGCATCACAAAGTTATGATTTTGACAATGCCGAGGAGTATCAACGAAAACAAGATGAAAAAAGGGCACAGAATCGAATGATATTGGACAAAGTGAATGCTTGCCCACTGATAGAATACACCGAGTCTGCTTGGGAACGTTTCACTCAAAAAAGTAGCTATTCTACTGATTATATTACTCCAGATGGGAAGAAATCACACCTTTATGTCCGTCGAGTATCGCCTACGTTCTTCAAGATGTTCGGCATTGACCTTTTAGAAGGTGATATACCTTCTGAAGAGGGAGAAGAGATGTGGGTACTCAACAAAGCTGCGATGAAAGCACTGAATTTCAATTCGCTCGAAGATGCCCGACTGATTGAAGAAAGTAATAAGGGTCTTTCCGACTATCAAACCATTTCAGCAGTTGTGGCAGACTACTACAATGGTCACCTTATCATGGGGGCAGAACCAACAATCTTTAATGTGGGAGATTTTGGGAATGCATCTATGTATATAGCCTATGCCGAAGGAAAGGAGCAGGAACTGATTAGCTACCTGACCGAATTGATGAAGGAGGTATATGGCATCGAAAGTTTAGAGTATAGTTTCTTGAAAGACGATGTAAACAAGCTCTACGATGAAGACCGCAAAGTAACCACCATCTACAACATCTTTGCGGTGATTGCCATCATCATTTCGTGCCTTGGATTGTTCGGCATCTCGTTGTTCGACATCCGCCAACGCTATCGCGAGATTGGCATCCGCAAGGTGAATGGTGCCGGCATGAAGGATTTGTATCGCTTGCTC
>JAGBWA010000002.1 GCA_017630035.1 Bacteroides sp. | reverse complement strand
CTTGAGTTTCTTTGCCTATATAGAATTTACTACCGGAGTAAAAAGAGCGCCTGCCAATCATGTTGTAATATCTACTCCCGATTCGGATTATCCTATCTATGCTGTTTTTGATGGTAAGATATTGAAAGTTGTCACTCCTGCTGATAAAATTGTCCTTTTGCCCAATAATTACAAACTGTTTTCATACTGTTCCAACTTGATTTCTTTAGATTTGTCGTGTTTCGACACTTCGCATATCACCGATATGTCGGGTATGTTTAGCGGTTGTACCGCCCTTAAATCGTTGAATTTATCCAGTTTTGATACTTCGCATGTAACCAATATGTCAAGCATGTTCTATGGATGCAATTCGTTGACTTCCTTAGATTTGTCCAACTTCGATACTTCGCACGTCACAGATATGTCGAATATGTTCTATGGATGCGATTATTTGGCTTCTATGGATTTGTCCAATTTCAACACTTCGCTTGTAGCCAATATGGGGGGCATGTTTAATGGATGCGTGCGTTTGAAGGAGGCTAACCTTTCAGGATTGGATGCTACCAATGTGCGCAATTTTAATCGTATGTTTGCTAATTGTCGCTCGTTGGAGACGCTGAATATGAGTGGTTTTAAAACGCGTAGCGCTACATGTATGTATGGCATGTTCTATCAATGCTTGTCTTTAACGGCTTTAGATTTATCGGGATTCGATACCTCGAACGTTACAAGCATGAGCGAAATGTTTAATTATTGCAAATCGTTGACGGAGTTGGATTTGTCTAGCTTTAGAACTTCCAATGTTACAAACATGAGCAAAATGTTTTATGAATGTCAAGGATTGATACGCATGAAGGTACCGAATTTCGATACCTCCAACGTTACAGATATGAACAATATGTTTGCCTATTGTCGTGCGCTAAGAACGTTGAATCTCTCTAGTTTTACCACCGAAAAAGTTGAGGATATGTCGCTTATGTTTCTCACATGCAAAAACCTTACTGCTTTGCGATTGGATAAGTTCTCGATAGATAAATCTACTAATGTAGATAGAATGTTCAAAAATCTCTCTAAAGAAATCCAAGATTGTGTTGTTATTATTTCCGAAGACTCCTACTATTGGGTAAAAGACCAATTGGATAAGCCTTATCTTACTATTACTTTTAAGTGATTCGCCCCTTTGCAAGCACAAAAAATTAAGTTAAATTATTGATGAAATTAAGATGAAAAAAGCTTGCCTATCTAAAATAAAATTGCTATCTTTACACTCGGAAAAAGTTAATGAAACAATCTTAAAAATTATATCTCGATGAAACACAAATTGCTATTATTATTCTTTGCGCTCGCTGCGTTGACGTTTGTTGCTTGTTCGGACGAAGAGCCGGTAGCTCCCGAGAAGCCTACACCGGAAGTACCCGAAGAACCTACGCCCGAGCCAGAACCCGAACCTGAACCTGAGCCAACCCCCGAGCCAGAACCTGAACCAGAACCGGAACCTGACCCTACGCCAAGTAACGGCTCGTTGAAGGGTACTATCATCGGCTCGGAATGGTCGGTAGATTACAATAATAATAGTAGCAAAACCAATACTGTGAACACGAAGGTGAATGTGTTCGATGGCGATTTCGAAACCTTCTTTGCGTCGTACGACCGCTCGGGCGCTTGGGTAGGCCTCGACTTGGGCGAGAAGCATGTCATTACCAAGATTGGCTATTCGCCACGCATCACCCAAAAACACCGCGTGCAGTTGGCCGTTATCCAAGGCGCTAACAATCCCGACTTTAGCGATGCACTACCCATCCACATGATTAAGAACGAGGGCGTTGAGTACGAGATGAGCTACGAAGAGGTGAATTGTTCGCGAGGTTTCCGCTACGTGCGCTACATGTCGCCCAACGATGTGCGTTGCAACCTTGCCGAGTTGGAGTTTCACGGCTATAAAGGCGAAGGCGACGACTCGCAACTATACCAAGTGACCAACCTCCCCACGGTGGTTATCAACACACAAGGAGCGCAAGACATCACCTCGAAAGAGAACGAAATCTCTTCGCTTGTCTATATCATCTCCGAAGGTGGAAAGGAGCTGTTCGAAGCCGCCAATACCGGTGTACGCGGACGTGGTAATGCCAGCTGGAATTTCCCTAAGAAACCCTATCGCTTGAAGTTCGAAAGCAAGCAACAACTGCTCGACGCACCCGCCAAGGCAAAGAAATGGACACTAATCAATAACTATGGCGACAAAACGCTGATGCGCAACATCTTGGCATTCGAAATCAGTCGCCGCGTAGGCATGCCCTACACCGCCTATTGCCGCCCCGTAGAGGTGATTCTGAACGGCGAATATCGCGGATGCTACCAACTTTGCGACCAGATAGAGGTGAACAAAAATCGCATCAACATCACCGAGATGGAACCCGAAGACATCGAATTGCCAGCGTTGAGTGGGGGATATCACATCGAGATAGACTCGTATGCATGGAGTGAGAAGTCTATGTTTGTATCGCAACGCGGCATCCCCGTTACCATCAAGTCGCCCGACGAAGACGCCATCGTGTCGCAACAATTCAACTACATCAACAACTACTTCAACCAATGGGAGACGGCGCTCTTTGCTGATAACTTCACTGACGAAACAGAAGGCTATCGCAAGTACATCGACCTTGATAGCTACCTGCGCTACTTCATGATAGGCGAGCTATGCGGCAATCCTGACATCTTCTGGAGTGTACACATGACGAAAGACCGCAATAGCGACAAGTTTGTCTTTGGCCCCGTGTGGGATTTCGACATTGCCTTCGACAACGAAAAGCGTGCATACCCCACCGACCGCTTCAACGACTTCCTTTACACCACCCAAGTGAACCTTGCAAGCAGCGTTATGCGCGACATTGCTAACCGCATTGTGAAGGAAGATCCTGCTGCTCGTCAGCGCCTCGTAGAGATGTGGAAAACGGCTCGCACCGAGCAAAACATCACGGCCGAATCGTTGCTCGAATACATCGACCAAACCGCTGCTCTCCTTGACGAAGCACAAACCTTGAACTTCCTCCGTTGGAAAATCCTTAATCAGAAGGTGCACGAAAATCCGCAAGCGGCCGGTTCGTACGAAGGCGAAGTGGAGGTGCTGAAAAACTACATCAGCAAGCGCGTACCGAAAATGGATATTTTGATAGGCGATTGATAATTTTACTAACATAACATTGATGCATCGTAAAGCTACCTTTGTCGGCTCATGAAGTTATATTCAGAGGCCGATGAAGGTAGCTTCGTTTTTATCTCACAATATTTGTTCAATATTCTTGTAATGTCCGTTTATTTCTCTATCTTTGCACATTACTAACCATACTAATACCCCTTTTTAATAATGGAAAACGGCTATTACAAACTTTCGTGGCGTCAGCGTATTGGCTTTAGTGCCGGCGATTTGGCGCAAAATCTTATTTATCAAACGGTCAGCATCTGGCTGTTGTTTTTCTATACAAATGTTTATGGATTAAAGCCGAGCGTGTCGGCGGTGATGTTCCTCGTGGTGCGTATCATCGACGTGATATGGGACCCCATTGTAGGCGCGTTTGTGGATAAAGCCAATCCGCGTTGGGGAAAGTATCGCTCGTGGCTCATCTTTGCTGGTGTGCCCTTGGCAGGCTTTGCCATGCTCTGCTTTTGGAATGGCTTCAGTGGCTCGTTGCTCTATGCTTACATCACCTACGTGGGCATGAGTATGTGCTTCACCTTAATAAATGTGCCTTACGGAGCGCTAAACTCTTCGCTTACACGCGACACGGACGAGATAACGATTCTGACAAGCGTACGCATGCTATTTGCTAATCTTGCCGGATTGATTATCAAAACATTGCCACTCGTCATTGCCTTCTTTGCACCGAAGGTGTACAACGCTTCTACAGGACAAATGGAGGCGGTGTACAATACGCCCGAGGCCGCTGGTGCATGGTTTACAACGATGAGCATCTATGCGCTGATAGGATTGGCATTGCTCGTATTCTGCTTCTTCGAAAGCAAGGAACGCATCGTGATGGATGCCAGCGAAACGGCGCATGTAAAGGTGAGCGACTTGTGGATGGAGTTGGTGCGCAATCGTCCGTTGCGAGTGCTCTCTATCTTCTTTATCATTGCCTTCACTACGATGAGCATTAGCAATGCGGCCGATTCCTATTTTATGTCGTACAACATTGGCGCTACTCCGCTGATGACCACCGTCTTTATGTGGTTGGGTACGATACCTGCGTTTGTCTTCCTACCATTGCTACCAGCTATCAAGAAACGCATAGGCAAGGCGGCCATGTTTCGCCTCTTCTTGCTCATTTCGATAGGCGGCATGTTGCTGATGTATGTCATCGTTTCAGTACCTCAACTTGCTAAATGCTTCCCACTTATCTGCGTAGTACAATTTGTGAAGAGCGTAGGTGTGCTTGTAGCAACGGGCTATATGTGGGCGCTTGTACCAGAGGTAGTTACCTTTGGCGAATATACCACCGGCCGACGCGTGGCGGCTATTGTCAATGCCATTATCTGCATCTTTATGAAGGCGGGTATGGCGCTTGGTGGCGTAATACCAGGACTAGTGCTTGCATGGGTGGGCTTCAACGCCTCCAGTCGTGTGCAAACACCGCTTGCTGAGCAGGGCATTCTTTGGCTTGTTACGCTAATACCTGCCGCACTCTTTGTACTTGCTATCTTCGTGATTGGTAAGTATGAACTGACCGACGAGAGAATGGATGAAATAAATAAAGAAATTACTAAAAGATAAGAACAATGAACTATACCGCTAACCCCGATACGATTACACGCGAATATTTCGATTCGCTTTTATTGGAAACTCGTTACATAGACTCCGTGTTGCCTACAACGAAAATGACGCTTTTTGGCGAAGAATTCGACACGCCCATAATGACGGCTGCTCTCTCGCATTTGGACAAGACTGCGCCCAACGGAATGGGTGTGTATGCGCAAGGCGCTAAGCTATCTAATGCCGTGCATTGGATGGGCATGGGCGAGGACGAAGAGTTGGAACGCGTAGTAGCTACGGGCGCACGAACCATTAAGATTATTAAGCCGCATGCCGACAATAAAGAGGTGTTTCGTAAGATTGAACATGCCGTTGCTAATGGTTGCTTTGCTGTAGGTATGGACACCGATCATGCCTTCAACTCGGAAGGCGGATACGACAACGTGATGGGGTTGCCAATGACGTCGAAATCGTCCGCAGAGATTGCTGAGTTTGTGCAAGCAGCTGGGGTACCCTTTATCGTGAAGGGTGTGCTAAGTCCGCGCGATGCAGAGAAATGCGCTAAGATAGGATGTGCAGGTATTGTAGTGTCGCATCATCACGGCATGGTGCAATACTCCGTGCCGCCATTGATGATGATGGAAGAGATTCTCTCGGCCGTAGGCAAGGATGTAGCGGTGTTCATCGATTGCGGCATCGTGAGCGGTATGGACGCCTACAAATGCTTGGCGCTTGGCGCAAAAGCAGTCTCTGTGGGTCGCCACTTGATGCCTCTATTAAAACAAGGTCCTGAAGTTGTGTCGCAACGAATAAACGCCATGAACGCCGAGCTTGCTGGTATCATGGCGCGTACAGGAGTGAAGTCGCTCGACGATATGGATGCATCGATTATTCATAGGAGGGCTTTCTGATGCAGTTGGGTGTTTCGTCAAGATTAGAGCATACCTCGCCCCAAGAGTGGGCAGCTAAGCACAAAGCACTTGGCTTGGATTGTGTAAACTTCCCCGTCTGCTATCTGGATGGCGAAGAAACGTTTATGGCCTATAAACGAGCAGCCGATGAGGCAGGTTTGACCATTGCTGAAGTAGGCGTTTGGCGCAATACGCTTGCCGCCGATAAGCAAGAAAGAAACAAATGGATAGACTATGCCGTGCAACAATTGCGCATGGCCGACGAGATAGGGGCATTGTGTTGCGTAAATGTAGTGGGCACACCGTATGGCCCTCGGTGGGATGGGGGATACCGCGAAAACTTTAGCAAGGAACTATGGACAATGGCCGTTGGTATGATTCGCGAGATTATTGATACAGCGCGTCCGAAGCATACGAAATTTTGCATCGAATCGATGCCGTGGATGATTCCAAGCAGTCCCGACGAGTATCTGCGCTTGATAACAGATGTGGACCGTGCCGAGTTTGGCACACACCTGGATGTGGTGAACATGATTACCTCGCCACAACGCTATTTCTTCAACGACGAATTTCTGCACGAATGTTTCGAAAAACTGAAAGGTACCATCTGCAGTTGCCACCTCAAGGATGTGCGCTTAAAGGAGGAATATACCTTCCAATTGGAAGAATGTGCGTGCGGAGAAGGAGCGTTGGATATCAAGCTATATGCACGCCTTGCCGAAGCGGAAAACAAAGCTATGCCAATGATTATAGAGCACCTCACCACCGACGAGGAGTATGCCGCAAGTGTGAAGTATGTGCGCGAGTTACTAACTGACAATGCTTGCAAATGAATAAACTTTTGCATTAAAAAGGAAAAATATGT
>JAGBWA010000065.1 GCA_017630035.1 Bacteroides sp. | reverse complement strand
CCGGATGGTAGAGTATGTATACGAATCATAAATAAGAAGAAATCATAAATCATAAATCATAATTCATAATTCATAAATCATAAATCATAAATCAAATGGATGTTAAGATAGAGGAGAGTTGGAAAATACGTTTGCAAACAGAGTTTGAGAAGCCATACTTCAAAACGCTGACCGACTTTGTGCGCAATGAATACCAACAAACCACTATCTTCCCCCCTGGGAAATTTATCTTTAATGCCTTCAATCTTTGTCCGTTCCACCAAGTAAAGGTTGTTATCATCGGACAAGACCCATATCATGGCCCCGGGCAAGCACATGGCTTGTGCTTCTCGGTAAACGACGGCATACCTTTTCCACCCTCGTTGGTAAACATTTTCAAAGAGATTAAATCGGATTTAGGAAAGGAGATTCCAACCAGCGGAAACCTTACTCGTTGGGCAGAACAAGGCGTTCTGCTACTGAACGCTACACTAACCGTTCGTGCCCATCAGGCAGGTTCGCACCAACGCAAAGGATGGGAAGAGTTTACCGATGCAGCTATCCGCCTATTGGCCGAAGAGCGCGAGCATCTAGTATTCATTCTTTGGGGAGCATACGCACAGAAGAAGGGGGCATTTATCGACCGCAACATGCATTTGGTGCTAACCTCGGCACATCCGTCTCCCCTATCTGCTTACCAAGGATTCTTTGGCAATAAGCACTTCAGCCAAGCAAATGCTTACTTGGCATCGCACGGCATTCGGCCGATTGATTTTTAATACCACTTAATGTTACTTTGGGTTTGGCTACGTTGCTCCCACTTCAAGTCTTGCAAGATGCTTGAGTTGGCACGCAATGTAAAGTTGTAGTACTTCCACGGGCCAAATGGAGCAAGACTGGCACTCATGTTAAAGCAGTGCAAGTCGCGCGTAATGTTGAAGGTAGTTTGTACCACTTGCTTGGATTGGAAGTCGTATCCACTATTGAAGCTAATATTCCACTTATTGGAAATCTTCAGATTACCATTGATGTTCAAAGCGTTAATCGAAACTTTATAGGGATAGCGCATAGTTTTTTTGTTGATAGGCTTGCTACGATCTTCGCGAATATTGAAACCTGTACTCAAGTTGATTGACCACGGCATGGAGAATGCTTGATAGCCATCTTCTCCGGCTACAGCTTGACGCTTTTCGCGCTGACTACGCACGGCGGATTCGTTTTCTGTTTCTTCTTCCGCATCTTCTTCAGAGCCTTCTTCAGTATTCTCTTCATCCGACACTTCATTGCCCGAAAGTTTTGCAAACAGTTTCTTAAAGGTATCGTTATTCAGCGTATAACTGAACGAAGTGCCATAACCTTGGAAGCGTCCAAATCGACCATACGACCATTCGGTACGATTACCCACCACGACATTACCATTCTTATCGAACTCATAGGCGTATGTAGCAAACACGGCACTCATGCTAAAGGTGTAACGCTGTGTCAACTTCAAACGAAGATTCATGCTCAAATCGCTCCAAGGACGTTCTTTTGCCGCGGTATTATAGGAAAGGTTGGCACCCAATTCATCAATCAAACTAACCTTCTTCAACGAGTCGTTCTTAGCTCGATATTTCATTTCCAAGTTGTTCGAAATACTAAATGAGATAGTTCCTGACTTTCCGGTGCCCGGTGTACCAAACATCATACCTTGATAATAGGAATAGCGAACAGTATCGGTGGGCAAGCCGTTCAAATCGCGCTTCACGTACTCGTCGTAGAAACCATAACGGTTCGAACTAAAGTCGGGCATTGCACTGATGCTTACCGAAGGAGTGATGACATGGCGTATCTGAATCTCCTTCTTTTTCATAAACAACGGCTTATACATACCATAGATTTTGGTATTCAAACCCAAACTTGCGTGATAGTTATAGACGCGATTGAATCCATAGATAGTATCTTTCACTACGGCTCCTCGTCCGTTATTGGCATTTGCATCCCAATCTTGCGTAATCTTCTGCGTGTACCAACGTTCGGTATAGTTAACCGAAGGCGTAAGGTTGAAGTATTTGAAGAGGGTAAACGTAGCACTGATAGGAATGTTGTGTTGCATACCATTACGCCAATCTCTTACCAAACTTGAATTGAAGAGTTTGTCGTCTTTGGTGGTAATGCTATTCGACATACGGCCGGTGTAACGAATAGAAATCTTCTCATACCACTTTTCATCGCCCACTTGATGCTTGCGCTTGAAGGGGAAGATGGTACTGAGCGAAATATTCAAGTCGGGCAAGGTTACGGCAATAGAGGAGTCGCGCATGTTTTGTGCGATGTTTGCCGTAGCCGAAATGGTAAGCTTTTGGTCGGGGAACGAACGCGAATAGCTAACACTTGACGTTTTGGTGTTTTGCGACATTGCTTGCGAGTTGTACATATTACCAATGTTGGTACGTTCGTAGCTGCTCGACGAGAAGTTTACACTGGCTGAGAATGTACTATTGGGGCTTGCCTTGGGGTCTTGACGATGCGACCATACAATCTTGAAGTCCTTCGCCACCGAATAGTCGGGCAATCCTTTATCACCGGTCTTTGTTACCTGATAGCTTGCCTGGAACAAACCGGAATACTTATATCGCTTCACGTAATTGGTTTCTGCATTCACCGCCCACGAACCTTTAGTAAAGATATCGCCACGGAGTTTCAAGTCCATTTTGTCGCTGATAGCAAAGTAGTATCCACCATCGGTCAAACCAAAGCCACGATTCGAGTCGTCCATATAGGTTGGCATGATGAAGCCCGACGAATAACTGCTTGAGAAGGGGAAGAAGAAGAAAGGCACAGCTATCGGCAATGGCACATCTTCCACCACCAAATAGGCAGGACCGGTAACTACATTCTTCTTTGGACGCACCTTAGCATAGGTCATCTGCATGTAGAAGTGCGGATGGTCGTGATTATCGCAAGTGGTGTATTTACCATCTTTCAAGAAGAGTTCATCGTTGGCACCCTTCTTAGCATTGTTACCCACTACATAGCCTTCGCCCTGTTGGGTAACCACGTTGCTGATAAGGCCACGTTTACTATTGAAGTTGTAGCGTATAGTGTCCGTTTCATAAGGTGTTTCACCCTCTTTGAATACAGGTTTACCGGTGACGGTACCCAACGAGTCGCTCACACCCCAAGCATGTACGGTGTTATTTTCCATATCCATGGAGATAACTTCGGCGGTTAGCTCAATGGGTGTAGGTTGTTGATACACCACTTTCGCTTCGCCATACAACTCGCCGGCATTGGTCATGAAGGCTACAGAGTCGTTTGCTTCGTAGGTAATGGGGAATTCTATCGCTTGCTTTGCCGGCTTAGCCACCGAATCGGTCACCAACGTATCGGCCGCTTGCGTATGGGTGCTTCCCAACGAATCGGCCACTTGCTCCCTTCTGGGGGCATTGATTCGTTGCCTTCTGCGTTGAGATACTGCTCCTTCGGAGAGCATCAGCAAGACTAAGAATAGTATAATCGATATGACGGTATTCTGTTTCAATCTTTATAGTTTTCGCTTGAAGGGGCAAAAGTACACATTTTATATGGATATTCTACCTTATTTAATGTTTTTTGGGGCAAATTTAATGTTCATAAAAACATTTTGCACCAGTTATCGAAGCGTTTTAGCCCTTCTTCGCCATAACGAGCAAGACTTTTGCGGGCTTTTTCCACACTTTTTTCGCGGTCGAGGTGTGTCTTCGAGAAGAATTTGTCGGCAAAGCACACCACCTGCTCCTCGAGCGAAAGAGGCACCATTTCGCGATGCGGTATGGGAAGGTTTTGCGACACAATCTCATCGAGCGAAAGGCCGGCACCGGTATGTCGTTCGCACACAAGTGCATGGCGCGGATAGCCCTCTTCGCGCATCAAGTCGGCACCTAAATAGCCGTGACAGATGTATGGCTTGTCGCCAAAGCACTCAATACCATCGGCATCGGTTAGGAAGATACCGATATCGTGAAGCATAGCAGCTTCGTACAAGAATGCTTCGTCGAGCTTTAATTCGGGATGTTTTTGTGCTATCCAAAGTGCTTTATCGGCCACCGAGCGGCTATGCACTAACAACGTATTTTTCAAATTGTTATCTATTGGATAATATTTATTTATGATTTCAATGGGATTCATTGATTTATGATTTATAATTTATGATTTATGATTTTGAGTTTTTACGTTTTTTCCACAACTGATAGCTGTTCACAATGTTTTGCCAGAAGACATATGCACCTGGCGAAAACGAAAGGATGGGATTCAAATAGGTATATGCCATCCAAATGGCAAGCACGGTATTCTTTTGGCCAAGCGCTTGTCCGCCACTGATGCGTTCGTGATAGTGTCCGCCTATAGACTTGCCAAGCAAGAATTGAATGGCACAAGCCATGAGCGACATCGATGCTAACACAACAAGAATAGCTACCGATGCTTGGCTATTGAGCAGTGTACGAAGGGTTTGCCCTGTAACTATAGCCAACGCCAAGGCCCATAGATAGAAAGCAACGCCCGACGATTGGCGAAGCAATTGGTGTATCTTAGGAAGAGCGCGTTTCAATATCCATGCCAAGCAGAAGGGGAAAAGCAATAAAGGAAATACTTTGCTGAGTATCTTGAAAAATGCCTCGACAAACGTAATGCCGACATGCGGCTCGATGAGCGGGAAAAGCAGGGGCACAAACAAGGCGGCAAGTAGGTTGGAAAGCAGTGTATAGGTAGTGAGGCTAGCAGCATTGCCTCCAAGCTTGGCGGTAATGATGGCCGCGGCGGTTGCTGTAGGGCAAATGAAGCATATCAGCAAGGCTTCGAGAGCCGTTTTTACCATGTACGAGCATGGAAGGAAAAGCAATATTGCAACCAACGTTAGCGACACAAAGCACTGAATAGACAACAACCAAGCATGCCAACGGCAAGGCTTCAAATCGGCAAATTCTATTTTGCAAAAGGTAAGCAATATTTGCGCAAAGATTAACGATGGCGTAAGGTAATCTATCACAAGGTCGACGGTGGGTTTCAATGGATTAAGCCATGCCACCTCCTTGAAAACAAAGTACACCAAAAAGCCCGTCAACATAGCTATGGGCAATGTCCAATTCTTGAGGAAACGAATCAACATCCTTACAAACATTACGATTATTATGCTGCAAAGGTAATGCAAGCTACGCGCAGAAACAATCATTTCCGCGAAAAAAGTTTGCTTTGTTTGCATTTATTACCACCATTTTAGTGCAAGCACCAACTATTATATTAGCATTCGCACTTATCGCAAAAAAGAAAAACATGAACTTCTAAATTTTAATGTTGCGAAAAATATTTTTGCCAACTGGGAAAAAATATTTTCCCTACTGAGAAAATTATTTTTCCTAGTAGGGAAAATTAATCGGCCTCAGAAGGCATTCTGAATGGGTTTATTTTTCTTTACAAGAAAATATACTATCAAAACTAAACGAAAGGCAAATTATACGATTGTTTATTGCAAACAAATTATCTTTGTAAAACAAATTAACCGCCATCTTCACGAGAGACAATGAGATTTAGTTGTTACCCAAAAGGGAGATAAAGCACTCTTTTTAGGAAATAGAAGGCTCTTCGAAGCGAAAACTTGAATTAAAGTTTTAGTTTTCTATGAAAATACACTATTTTTGCAACGAATATTTCGTATGAAGAGAGGCAAATTACACATTATATATATAGTTGCTTGCATCGGAATGTTGCTTGCTTGCGCTTTTCCCCTACAGGTAGAGGCAAAAGATTTTGTACTCGTAATTGATGCCGGACATGGCGGAAACGACCCCGGAGCTGTAGGAAAAATCTCGAAAGAGAAAGACATTAACCTAAAGGTGGCGCTGAAAGTGGGCAAAATGATTGAGGATAATTGCAAGGACGTAAAGGTGATTTATACACGCAAGCGCGATGTATTCGTCACGCTGAATCGCCGAGCGCAAATAGCCAACGAAGCTAAAGCCGACTTATTCATCTCCATCCATACCAATGCCGTAGCCAAAAACAAAACCGTAAAAGGAACATCGACGTGGACATTGGGTTTGGCAAAATCGGACGACAACCTGGAGGTGGCCAAACGCGAAAATGCCGTAATTTTGTACGAAGATGACTATCAAACGCATTACGAAGGCTTCAATCCTAACTCGGCCGAATCGTACATCATCTTCGAATTTATGCAAGACCAGTACATGTCGCAAAGTGTGCGCCTTGCTTCACTTGTACAAAACGAGTTCAAACAAACAGGCCATCGCATCGACCGCGGTGTGCATCAAGCCGGATTCTTGGTACTGAAAGCAAGTGCCATGCCAAGCATTTTGGTAGAATTGGGATTCATATCAACCCCCGAGGAAGAGCGATACCTAAACACCGAAAATGGTGTGAACACCCTATCAAAAAGTATCTACCAAGCTTTCTTAACCTACAAGAACGAACAAAGCGTAGCCTTGGCCAACGAAGCCGAACCTGCTACAAAGCCTAATAATAAACCGGCTAGCAAACAAACTACAACCACCGCTCCGAAAAAAGAAAAGGCCAAAGTGGCAAACAACAACAACGAAACGGTGTTTAAACTTCAGCTCTTTTCAACCTCAAAGCCGCTCGACAAGAACGATAAGCGACTGAAAGGTTTGAAAAACGTTAGCTACTACCAAGAAGGCGGACTTTACAAATATACGTGTGGCGACTCGGGCAACTACGACGAAGTGGTGCGCACCAAACAACAATTGGCATCGCAATACAAAGGTAGCTTTATCGTGGCCTTTAAAAATGGCAAGAAAATTGATGTAAAAGAAGCCGTCAACGAATTTAATAAGAACAAAAAGAAACGATAACATAACACTAAGACTAACATGAAACTATTTTCTAAAGAAGTAAAAATTGGCATCACCGGCGTTATAGCATTATGCCTACTGATATTTGGCATCAACTACCTGAAAGGGATTGAGATGTTCAAGCCAACCAATTATTTCTACGTAAAATTCAAAAACGTAAATGGCTTAACCAAATCAAGCCCAGTCTTTGCCGACGGCTACCGCGTAGGTATCGTAAGCGATTTGCACTACGACTACACACAACCCGGAAACGTCATAGCCGAGATAGACATCGACCCCGAATTGCGCATCCCCAAAGGAAGTACCGCTGAATTGGAAACCGACCTCCTCGGTGCCATGAAACTAAGCATCCTACTTAGCAACAACCCAAGAGAAAGATATGAAGCTGGAGACACGCTGACAGGATTCATCAACAACGGCGCAATGGGAGCTGTAGCCGAAATGGTGCCCAGCATTGAAAAGATGCTACCAAAACTCGACTCAATCCTATCTTCACTAAACACACTCTTGGCCAGTCCTGCCCTACCCGCTACATTAAACAATGTACAAGAGCTTACCGCCCATTTGAACACCACCAGCCAACACTTGGAAAACATGATGGGGAAAGAGATTCCCGAACTAACAGGAAAGCTAAATACGCTTAGCGACAACTTCATCACCATCTCGGACAACTTGAAACAAATCGACTATGCCGAAGCCATGAAAAGAGTTGATGAGACATTGGCCAACGTAAAAAAAATAACAGACAATCTAACTGACACTAATAATAGTGTTGGATTGCTACTTAACGACCCAACTTTATACCAAAACTTAACCGAAACAACGCAAAATGCTGCCGATTTGTTAGAGGATTTAAAAGCACATCCTAAGCGCTATGTTCACTTCTCTATTTTCGGTAAAAAAGATAAGTAAAAAAGTACCTAAATAGAATTACTCTAAATAACACACACTTTTACGCAACAACAAAAACAAGCCTTAAATCGTAGAAATAGCTACTTCTAAGCAACAAAATAATAAGTTACAACACGAACACAAAAAACGTAGAAAAGGCGATTTTCATACACAGAACAAACTAAATATCAAGACGTTATAAAAAAGCAAGTACCTCAAAAAAAGGGTACTTGCATTCGTTTTTCATAAGTCGCTGAAATTAAACCTATTATTGTTTATTTGAAAAACGCAAGAAAAAAAAGATTTGTTTTTCTAAAATAAGATTCTCAATTTTGCATCCGTAGAAGTTTTCCTTTTTAATTAATAAATGTGTCAAAAAGCCGCTATGAATGAACAGAATCATGTCGTGCTTTGGAATCGTTGTCTCGAAATAATAAAGGACAATGTTACGGAGCAGGCATTTACCACTTGGTTTCAGAACATCGTGCCCTTAAAATTTAAGGACAAGACGCTGACTATCCAAGTGGAGACCCAATATGTATATGAGTTCTTGGAAGCAAATTACATTGATTTGCTTAAGAGCACTATATACAGAGTGATGGGTGAGGGTACAAAACTAATGTACACCGTAAAGGTGGTGAAACACCCCGTTACAAAAGTAGAATACCCATCGGATAATGGTAAGCCTGCTGCACAACCTAAAACAATCAAGAAGGATGTGCCCAGTACCCCCTACGCGGAAATTGACTCACAACTGAAGCCCGAATACAATTTTGACACATTTATCGAGGGAACAAGCAACAAGTTGTCGAGAAGCGTAGGTGAAGCTATTGCCGAGAATCCCACAAGAACCACCTTCAACCCCCTATTCCTCTATGGAGCATCGGGTGTAGGTAAAACGCACTTGATCAATGCCATTGGAGCTAAGATTAAGGAATTACACCCCGAAAAACGCGTGCTATACGTATCGGCACACCTTTTCCAAGTGCAATATACAGACTCTGTTCGCAACAATACGGTGAACGACTTCATCAAATTCTACCAAACCATCGACGTATTGATTGTTGATGATATCCAAGAATTTGCCGGAGTAACCCGTACACAAAATACATTCTTCCACATCTTCAATCACTTGCAACAGAATGGAAAGCAGTTGATTCTTAGCTCAGACCGTTCACCGGCTATGCTACAAGGTATGGAAGAAAGAATGATTACCCGCTTCAAATGGGGTATGGTAGCCGAATTGGAAAAGCCCACCATCGAACTACGCAAAGACATTCTTCGTAGCAAAATCAAACGCGATGGCTTAAAGTTCCCCGAAGAGGTTATCAGCTTCATTGCCGAAAATGTGTGCGATAGTGTACGCGACTTGGAAGGTATCATCATCTCGATTATGGCGCATGCTACTATTTACAACCGCGAAGTAGATTTAGATTTGGCGCAACGAATTGTTCGTAAGGTAGTAAACTACACACAAAAGGAGATTACAATCGAGGATATTATCAATACCGTAAGCGAACATTTCAATATCAGCGCAGCACTTATCCGTTCTGCTTCACGCAAGCGCGAAGTGGTACAAGCTCGCCAAGTGGCTATGTTCTTAGCCAAAACCCACACAGAGCTATCAAGTGCACGAATCGGAAGTTATATTGGCAATCGCGACCATGCTACTGTATTGCATGCATGCAAGCTAATCAAAGATTTGAAAGAGGTTGATAAGACATTCAATTCCGACCTCGACACTATAACATCTTTGCTAACAAAGAAAGGTAAATAAAACAAATCGGCGCCATGGCGCCGATTTTTATTTAGTAAAACCTTGTTTCTTTAAAGTCTCCAAAAGAACTTCCGAGAAGAATTCGCTATCAGCTTTCTTATAGCGTACATCCGTAAACACTTGCGCCAACGTCTCCTTATTATTCTCCGCAATAAATTTCAAATTCTCAGGAAGAGATTCTTTATAAGCATAAAGTCTATCAATATCTTCTACAGAATAATCGTGATAAGTTTCTTGATGAAGAATAGCTTCGAGCGGTAAGCGATCAACTTGTTCGGGCAATTCGTCGGGCCAACCCAAAGTTATGGTCGTAATTGGAAATACTAACTTAGGTAATTGGAATGCATCAATAATCTGATTAGGATTATAAGTAGTTGTTCCTAAGTAGCAGATGCCCAACCCTTTTTCTTCGGCCGCTACACAAAAAGTTTGAGCCGCCAACAAGGCATCGACCGCACCCGTTACAAACCATTGCAAATTGTCGTAACCAGGTATTGCTTGACGTTGCTCGCACCACTTTGAAAAACGATTTAAGTCGACACAAAAGGTCAATACTACCGGTGCCTTCTTTACCATGGGTTGATTAAAATGTGCCGGAGACAACTTTTCCTTCATTGCCGCATCGCGTGTAACCACCACACTATATGTTTGCATATTACCTACGGTGGAAGCTCTACAAGCAATCTCCATAAGTTCGTTCAACAACGCTGGCGTTACATCTTTTTCTTGATAGCGACGGATTGTCCGCCTTTGTTTCATACTTTCCATACCTTATTATATATAATTATAATGCAAAAGTAGCGAAAGATTATTTAGTATGCAAAGAAAATGGGATGGTTATACAAAAAAGTGTCACACAATGCAAACAAAAAGATGCCAATATCACACTTAGCTCAAACACACAAGTTTTCTACTAAGCGACACAGCAAAACAAAACAAATTTTCTGTTTTGGAAAACTTTTCAACCTTCAAAAAATTATAATACATTAATAATAAACCGTTTACATTTTCGTTTTGGAAAACTTTTATTTTTTATCAAAAATATTTCTGAAAACATTTTGCCAATAACAAAAACATTAGTAGCTTTGCAGACACATTTATTAGCCAAATAGGTAAACTTCTACACATTTACTTATTAAAACAATCTAACTAATTAATACTCATCGTGGAAAACAAAACTTATTCCTATGAAGAAGCCTTTGAAGCCTCTTTGAAGTACTTTAAAGGCGATGAATTGGCTGCACGTGTTTGGGTAAACAAGTATGCAGTAAAAGACTCTTTCGGTAATATCTACGAGAAATCACCGGAAGATATGCATTGGCGTATAGCAAACGAAGTTGCTCGTATCGAGGCTAAGTATGCTAATCCTCTCACACCTCAAGAGTTGTTCGATTTGCTCGACCACTTCAAGTACATCGTACCACAAGGTAGCCCGATGACTGGTATTGGCAACAACTTCCAAGTGGCTTCTCTATCTAATTGTTTCGTTATTGGTGTGGATGGTAATGCCGATTCATACGGAGCTATTTTCAAAGTTGACGAAGAGCAAGTGCAACTTATGAAACGTCGTGGTGGTGTAGGTCACGATTTGTCACACATCCGTCCAAAGGGTTCGCCCGTTAAGAACTCAGCTTTGACTTCTACCGGCATCGTACCTTTCATGGAACGCTATTCTAACTCTACTCGCGAAGTTGCACAAGATGGTCGTCGTGGTGCATTGATGTTGAGTGTATCTATCAAACACCCCGACTCAGAATCGTTTATCGATGCTAAGATGACCGAAGGCAAGGTTACTGGTGCTAACGTATCGGTTAAGCTCGACGATGCTTTCATGCAAGCCGTGGTAGATGGTAAACCTTATACACAACAATACCCTATTGACGCTACAGAACCATTGGTAAAGAAGGAAATCGATGCTAGCGCATTGTGGAAGAAGATTGTTCACAACGCATGGAAATCGGCCGAACCAGGTGTACTTTTCTGGGATACTATCATCAAAGAATCAGTGCCCGATTGCTATGCCGACCTTGGTTATCGCACAGTATCAACTAACCCTTGCGGTGAAATTCCGTTGTGTCCTTACGACTCTTGTCGTTTGTTGGCAATCAACCTCTATTCATATGTAGTGAACCCATTCACTCCTGAGGCTTACTTTGATTTCGACTTGTTCAAGAAGCATGTTGGCTTGGCACAACGCATCATGGACGACATCATCGACTTGGAATTGGAAAAGATTGAACGCATCATGCAAAAGATTGATTCTGACCCAGAAGATGAAAGCGTAAAACAAACCGAACGCATATTGTGGGACAAGATTTACAAGAAGAGTGGTCAAGGACGTCGTACAGGTGTAGGTATCACCGCAGAAGGCGATATGCTTGCTGCATTAGGCTTGCGCTATGGCACCGAAGAAGCAACAGATTTCTCTGAAAAAGTACACCAAACCATCGCTATTAGCGCATACCGTTCATCGGTACAAATGGCTAAAGAGCGTGGTGCATTCGAAATCTACGACACAGCTCGCGAAGCAAACAACCCATTCATCAACCGTTTGCGCGAAGCCGACCCTGAATTGTACGAAGAAATGAAGCAATACGGTCGTCGCAACATTGCATGTTTGACCATTGCTCCTACTGGTACAACCAGCTTGATGACTCAAACCACTTCGGGCATCGAGCCTGTATTCCTCCCCGTTTACAAGCGTCGTCGCAAAGTGAATCCAAACGACACCAATGTACACGTTGACTTCATCGACGAAACAGGCGATGCATTCGAAGAATACATTGTTTATCATCCTAAGTTCGTTACTTGGATGGAAACACAAGGCTTGGATCCAAACAAACGCTACTCGCAAGAAGAAATCGATGCCTTGGTAGAAAAGTCACCTTATTATAAAGCTACCTCTAACGATGTGGATTGGTTGATGAAGGTGAAGATGCAAGGCCGTATCCAAAAGTGGGTGGACCACTCAATCAGCGTAACCATCAACTTGCCAAACAACGTAGAAGAAGAATTGGTGAACCGCCTCTACATCGAAGCTTGGAAATCTGGTTGCAAGGGATGTACTGTATATCGCGACGGATCACGTTCGGGCGTGCTTATCTCTACCAAGAGCGATAAGAAGGAAGAACTTCCTCCATGCAAGCCACCTACAGTAGTAGAAGTTCGTCCAAGAATCTTGAATGCCGACGTTGTACGTTTCCAAAACAACAAGGAAAAGTGGGTAGCATTCGTAGGTATTCTCGATGGTCATCCATACGAGATCTTTACCGGTGTGCTCGACGATGAAGAAGGTATCGTATTGCCAAAGAGCGTAAACTGCGGTCACATCATCAAGAATGTTGACGAAGAAGGCAACAAACGTTACGACTTCCAATTCGAAAACAAGCGTGGCTACAAAGTTACAATCGAAGGACTTTCTGAAAAGTTCAACCAAGAATATTGGAACTATGCTAAGTTAATTTCGGGTGTGCTCCGTTATCGTATGCCTATCGAACAAGTAATGAAATTGATTGGCTCATTGTCGTTGGACAGCGAAAGCATCAACACTTGGAAGAACGGTGTAGAACGTGCATTGAAGAAGTATGTACAAGATGGTACAGAAGCTAAGGGCAAGAAGTGTCCAAATTGCGGCAACGAAACTTTGATTTACCAAGAAGGTTGCCTCATCTGCACAAGCTGCGGTGCTTCACGTTGCGGATAAGAACTGAAAACTCGCAAACGTTTGCGCAGCAATTTTCAGTGTTATTGAATCAATAACTACATAACTATGAACAAAAGTTTTTATACTTGCATAGTTATTGTAGTTATTGATTTTTTGTACCGCATATATGACGCTGATTTTTAACATAGAATACCGAACCAATTGGGGTGAAGAAGTACGTGTTTTAGGAAACATTCCTGAGCTTGGCAACAGCAACCCCGAACAAGCCCTTGCACTACACACCATCGACGGCATCCATTGGACAGCCGAAGTAAACATTAAGCAACCTAAAAGTGGCAAGGTGCAATATAGCTACCACATCTATTATGGTGGAAATATTGTCCGTTCCGAATGGAATTACCTGCCTCGCACTCTCTATGTTTCGGGTGCAAGCAAAAAAACATACCGCATAGAAGATTGCTGGAAGAATATTCCTGAGCAACAATACTTCTACACATCTGCCTTCACCGAATCGTTGCTCGCACACAACAAGCGCAGTGCGGCTCCAAAGAGCAAGAATCAAAGCATCTTGTTCAAGGCCTATGCACCTTGTGTGGACAACGACCATTGCTTGGCTATTTGTGGCAACCAACCCGCCTTAGGCGATTGGGACGTAACGAAATGCATCTTAATGAGCGACGCCAACTTCCCCGAATGGCAAGCCGATGTCGATGCTACCACACTGACCTACCCCATTGAATATAAATTTGTTCTATACAATAAAACAAGCAAAAGTGTTGTGGCGTGGGAGAACAACCCTAATCGCTACATTGCCGACCCACAAATGGGCGAAAACGAAACCTTTGCCATTGGCGACCGATATGTTTATTTCGACCTTCCTGCCTGGAAGGGAGCCGGTGTAGCTATCCCTGTCTTCTCGCTTCGCTCGGAGAACAGCTTCGGTATCGGCGACTTTGGCGACTTGAAAAAGATGATTGATTGGGCTGTACTGACCAAACAAAACGTGGTACAGATTCTGCCCATCAACGATACTACCATGACGCATACTTGGAAAGACTCTTATCCTTATAATAGTATCTCCATCTATGCTTTGCACCCATTGTATGCCGACTTAAAGCAATTAGGCACACTGAAGAACAAACGTAAAATGGGCGAATTTAATCGCCGCCAGCAAGCTTTGAACGCGCTCGAAGTGATGGACTACGAAGCCGTGAACCAATGCAAGTGGGAATACTTCCGCTTGATATTCAAGCAAGAAGGCGAAGCCGTATTGGCAAGCGATGCGTTCAAGCAATTCTTTGAAAGCAACCGCGAATGGTTGCAACCCTATGCAGCATTTAGTTATTTGCGCGATGTATATAAAACACCTAACTTTAACGAGTGGCCCGAACACAGCGTGTACGATGCCGCCGAAATCGAAACCCTTTGCCAACCTACCTCAACTATTTATCCCGACATCGCCATTTATTATTATATCCAGTTCAACTTGCACCTCCAACTGCTGGATGCTACCGAACATGCCCGCAAGCAAGGCGTGGTACTGAAAGGAGATATTCCTATCGGCATCAGTCGCACCAGTGTAGAGGCCTGGAAAGAACCACACTACTTCAACATGAATGGACAAGCCGGTGCCCCACCCGATGATTTCTCCGTGAACGGACAAAACTGGGGCTTCCCCACCTACAATTGGGAAGTGATGGAGCAAGATGGCTACTCGTGGTGGATGAAGCGTTTCCGCAAGATGAGCGAGTATTTCGATGCCTACCGCATCGACCACATCTTAGGTTTCTTCCGCATTTGGGAGATTCCAATGCACTCCGTACATGGTTTGCTTGGACAGTTTGCGCCTTCGCTCCCCATGTCGCGCGAAGAGATTGAAAGCTATGGTCTTCAGTTCCGTTCCGACTTCTTCCTTAAACCCTACATTCACAGCTTTTTCTTGGAAGAAATCTTCGGCAAGCACACCGACTATGTAAAGGAAACCTTCTTGATGCCAACCAGCACGTGCGAACTTTACGACATGAAGCCCGAGTTCAACACGCAACGCAAGGTAGAAGCCCACTTTGCCGGTAAGACCGATGCCGATAGCATCTTGATACGCGACGGATTGTACACACTCATCAGCAACGTACTGTTTGTGCCCGACCGCAACGATGCCAACCAATACCATCCGCGCATCGGTGTTCACAACGATTACATCTATCGTGCGCTGAACGATTGGGAAAAAACAGCGTTCAACCGCTTGTACGACCACTACTTCTACCATCGCCACAACGACTTTTGGGGATGGCAAGCTATGAAGAAGTTGCCGCAACTTACGCAAAGCACCCGCATGCTGGTGTGTGGCGAAGACTTGGGTATGATTCCACACTGTGTAGCCGGCGTAATGAACGACTTGCGCATCCTCTCCTTAGAGATTCAGCGCATGCCAAAAGACCCTGCGCAAGCATTCGGTCATCCCGATTGGTATCCTTATCGCTCGGTGTGCACCATCTCTACCCACGACATGTCCACCCTTCGTGGTTGGTGGGAAGAAGATGCAAAGCTTACACAACAATTCTACAACCAAATGTTGCATCGCGAAGGCGAAGCACCGCGCGTAGCCTCGACCGACATCTGCGAACAGGTTATCAAAGCACACCTATCGAGCAACTCCATCCTTTGCATCCTATCGTTGCAAGACTGGTTGTCGATAGACGAGCAATGGCGCAACCCCGACGCACAAGCCGAGCGCATCAACATCCCGGCCAACCCACGCCACTATTGGCGCTACCGCATGCACATAACGCTTGAGCAACTGCTGAAAGCCGATTCGGTAAATCAAAAAATTATCGAGTTAATAGAGAAAAGCGGAAGATAGCCCCTTTTTTATCTCAATCTATAAATCAATGAACCCCGATTAGCACACATCGCTATTCGGGGTTCTTTATATCCCTAATTACTCCTT
>JAGBWA010000064.1 GCA_017630035.1 Bacteroides sp. | reverse complement strand
CATCTTCCAGCGAACCTTCTTTGTCGCCATTTAGCAGCTTGGCACGTCCACGTTCATGGTAAGCCTTGGCAAATTGCGGATTTAGTTCGATGGCTTCGTCAAATGTGGCAATGGCCTCGTTTAGCTTTCCTTGTTCTATGTATAGCTCGCCCAAATAGAGGAAGGCTTGTTCGTTGAAGGGGTTCAGTGCAATGATGTGGCGATAGTCTTCTTCTGCATTGGTGCTATTTCCTTCGGCCAAATATTTTTGTCCGCGCAGCAAGATTGCTTGTTCGTTTTCGGGCTCATAGCTTAGGATAGCATCAATATCTTCCATAGCTTCGTTTAGTTGTCGCATATTCAGCAGGGCTTCGGCACGCATCAATCGAGCTTCGATGAAATCCTCTTTTAGGGTAATGGCTTTGGTTAGGTGAGCAATGCTCATGATGTCGTTTCCTTGTCCGTCAACAGCTTTCCCCAACAAATAGTGAGCCATAGCGTTGCCTTGTTCTATATCAATTACTTTCTTGGCAGCCTTTTCCATCGCCGGATAATCCTCTTGCATGTGGCATACGTTGGCCAGGTTAATAAGCGTAATGATATGTTCAGGCTCCATTTCATGCATTTGGTCATACAATCCTCGTGCTGCCTCCAACTGATTGGTTTGTTGATAGGTTTGTGCCAAGTAACCCATCGTTTCAAAATCGTTTTCCAAAGCCAATGCTTCATTGAAACATTTTATGGCATAGTCTATTCGTCCCATGCGCCAAGCACGCATGCCGTCATATTTAAATATTTCAAACTTCTTTTGATTTTTCTGTGCTGTTTCTGCCGCACTCTCTTTCTTGTTTCCAAATAATAATGATAAAAGGCCCATATTTTTATTGTTTTAGGTTTAACTGAATTAGTCCGTTGTTCATGCTAACCACTTCTTCCTCCAATAGTTGGCGCAGAAGAACGGCCAAGGCATCTTTGTCGGCATTGATAGTTTTGGCAATAACGTGTGGAAATAGTGGCTGCTCACCAAGTAGTGCAATGACCTGCCTTCGCAACTCGTCCATATTGGTTTCGGGCAGCATCTTTTCGCCTTTGCGCATGGTGACACAGGTATCACAAATACCACAGTTATGATTGTTTTTCTCGCCGAAATAGGATAGCAACATGCGGCTTCGGCAAGGATAAGTAGCCGTTGCATACTCAAGCATGTATTCTATGCGAAGTTGGTATCGTTTCTTACGTTCTTCGTATATTTCGGGAGTCAAGCGGATTCGTTCTTTCTCTATACGTTCGCGCGTATATATTATATAAGGTGTATTTTTCTTGGGGATATAGTGCACAATACCCAATTGCGCTAAGCGAACCAACTGCTCGTATATTTCTTGTTTGGTAAATCCGGTACGCGTACTCAATGCATCTTCGCTGATAAAAGCATAGTCGGTAAATAGCCCGGTGTAAGAGCGAAGAATGGTTTGAATTAGTCTGTCGGTCTTTTCATCCATCTCGCGCAACTTGTACAACTCGTCGCGTTTCAAGGTGAAGAGCAATCGTGAAGCATTGTCTTGCGTATCGGTATATTCCAAATAGCCGGCTTGCGTCAATATGCGTAATGCGCTATCTACCTGAATAGGGAAATGCTTGAACTTACGGCAAAAGTCTTCTATGTCGAATGGACGCATACAACCCTGTCCGTCGCCCATTGCCATTTGATAGTAGTATTGCAGGTGTTCGTACACTTCACGAATGTATTCTTTTTCGGGGAAACTATCGGGAATTCTTTTTTGCAAGCGTGTTTTATCCGAATTGGAGTAAAGCACAACCGAATATGCTTTCTCTCCATCGCGCCCGGCTCGTCCAGCCTCTTGGAAATAGGCTTCGATAGAATCGGGCAAATCCATGTGAATAACCAATCGCACATCTGCCTTGTCAATTCCCATACCAAATGCATTGGTGGCTACCATTACGCGACTTTTCCCGCTTTTCCACAACTGTTCGCGAATATCTTTTGCGGCATCGTCCAACCCTGCATGATAGAACTCGGCTGTTATTTGTTCGTTTTTCAGCAGTTCGGCTATCTCTTTGGTTTTTCTTCGGTTGCGCACGTACACAATGGCGCTACCTGGCATCTTTTTTAAGATATAGAGCAATTCATCCGATTTGTTATCAGTGGTTCGAACGATATATGCCAAGTTCTTTCGTTCGAAACTCATACGGAAAACATTCTCTTGCTTGAAGCCTAAGCGTGCTTGAATGTCGCTAACCACTTCCGGTGTGGCGGTTGCTGTTAGTGCTAAGATAGGAACATCGGGCAATAGTTCTCGAATGTCGGATATCTTTAGGTAGGCCGGACGAAAATCGTATCCCCATTGCGAGATACAATGGCTCTCGTCAACAGTAATCATGCTGACATTCATCTTCTTCAGTTTAGTCCGGAAGAGTTCCGAATCGAGTCGTTCTGGCGAAATGTATAGAAACTTATAGTTACCGAAGATGCAATTTTCCAAGGTGGTAACTATGTCTTGCCGATTCATGCCCGAATAGATGGCCAATGCCCGAATACCTCTTTTGCGTAGGTTTTGAACTTGGTCCTTCATCAAAGCAATAAGTGGGGTTACTACAATGCACAAACCTTCTTTAGCCAAGGCCGGCACTTGAAAGGTTATCGATTTACCTCCACCGGTGGGCATAAGTCCCAACGTATCTTTCCCGGCACCGATGCTTTCGATAATCTCTTGCTGAATGCCTCGAAAAGAGTCGTATCCCCAATACTGCTTCAGTATTTTTTTATACATTATTCGGCTTAATGTCTTCTATCTGTAATTGCACTTCACCTCGTTTGTGGCTATTCTCCTCGATGGTATAGCAGATGTCGAACGAGCGTTTCGATTTAATGAAGCGTACATGCGAACTTTGTCCGAAGGCGATGCCGTTCATTACGTTGTTCGATTTATTATCTACCAATTCCAACTTGATATGCTCTTGTTCGCGGCCTACCACCTTGCTCGTGCCATAGTCATACACATTGTGTGTGCAGAATACAGGCTTGGTGTTGTCTGGTCCAAACGGATTGAACTTCTTCAAGTCGTTGTAGAACTTGTGCGAAATGTCTTTGAAGTCAATCTCGGCATTGATGTCGATAACGGCACTTGTCTGTTCGGGCAAGATGTGTTGGGCTACGTATTCTTCGAAGCGCTCGGTAAAGGCTTGTACATTTTCAGCCTTCATGGAAAGGCCTGCGGCATAAGTATGTCCACCGAAGTTTTCCAAAAGGTCGCGGCAATGCTCTATGGCTTTGTACACATCGAATCCCGATACCGAACGGGCCGAACCGGTGGCCAAGTCGTCGGTACGTGTCAATACAACAGCTGGACGGTAGAAGATTTCTGTCAGACGCGAGGCTACAATACCGATAACGCCTTTGTGCCAATCTTCGTTGAAAAGCACAATAGAGCGCCTGTCGGCCAATCCTTCCAATCCGGCAACGATTCGGTTGGCCTCTTCGGTCATGCTCTTGTCCAAATCCTTACGCGTTTCGTTGTATTGGTTTATTTGATTTGCCTTGTTAAGAGCCGTAGCCAAATCTTTTTCAACAAGCAGTTCCACCGCTTCTTTACCGTTTTGGATACGTCCCGAAGCATTGATGCGTGGTCCAATCTTGAATACGATGTCGCTCACGGTAATCTCCTTTTCGGCCAATCCGCAAACATCGATAATTGCTTTCATACCCACACTTGCGTTGGTGTTCAGTTGCTTCAAGCCATGATAAGCCAAGATGCGGTTTTCGCCCATGATAGGTACAATATCCGATGCAATGCTCACGGCAACCAAGTCGAGTAGGGGGATGAGGTGATGAAACTCAATGCCGTTGCTAATGGCAAATGCCTGCATAAACTTGAAGCCCACGCCGCATCCCGAAAGGTGCTCGTAGGGATAGGTGTTGTCTTCGCGTTTGGCATTTAAGATGGCAACAGCATCGGGCAATACATCGTCGGGTACATGGTGATCGCAGATGATGAAGTCAATGCCTTTCTCTTTGGCATAGGCAATTTCATCCACTGCTTTGATGCCGCAATCCAATACGATAACAAGCTTCACACCTGTTTCTGCGGCATAGTTCACCCCTTTGGTCGATACACCATATCCTTCGTTGTAGCGATCGGGGATATAGTAATCAATGTTCGAATAAAACTGTTGAATAAACTTATACACAAGAGCTACGGCCGTAGTTCCATCTACGTCGTAGTCCCCGTATATCAAGATACGTTCTTTTCTACCCATTGCCAAATTTAGGCGCTCCACGGCAATGTCCATGTCTTTCATCAAGAAAGGGCTGTGCAAATCAGGAAGTTGTGGGCGGAAAAACTTGCGTGCTTCGGCTACGGTTGTTATTCCTCGTTCCACTAACAGCCTTCCTAATATGGGGCTAATCCCCAGCTCTTGAGATAGTTGTTGGCTTGTTTCTGCCTGTTCGGGTGAAATGGGTAAATAGTTCCATTTGTGAGTCATTATATATATTATTTTTTCTTTTTTCTTATCCCAGTGTGTTGGCGAAACTACCTATTTCTCCAACAAGGTGTAAAGGTATGAAAAAACAATTATATTTTGCCCACTTTCTGTGTGAAATATTTAAAAAGAGGCTGTTTTTACTTCTTTTTGCGCAAATCTTTGCCTTCGTATGCGCAAATGGCTTCAATCCATTCTTCGGTTAGTGGCATCGATTCGTGCTTCACTAAGTCGAATGTCACCATAACCGAGCGGCATACACACTTCACTTCTTGCGTTTCAGTGTCGATAACTCGTTGCAACAACGTAAAACTTTTGGTTCCTATCTCTGTGATAGCGGTTTGCACGGCAATGTGGTCGGTGCCATAGATTTGTGCAGTAAAGTCGGCATCGATGTGTACAACCACAATGCCCACCTTCTCCCAATTTACGTTGGGGCATACCGAAGCGAAGTATTCTGTTTTGCCTAAGTCGTAGTAACAGAAATAAACTGTATTGTTTACATGACCGAATTTATCTACATCGTTAAAACGAAGTTGTATGGGTAGTGTGTGGTGAAATTGTTGACCTTCCATGTGATTAATCTTGAAATTTATTCTTATTTGGGGCGCAAAGTTACTGATAAATTGAGTTAAATTACCAATAAACAACCAATAATTCCTATCTAAAGAGTCGATTTTCTCAAAAAATGCCTTACCTTTGCGCCCGAAGTTTCTGCTTCAATGAAAAGAAAACTATGGGGTTGACTGGATTTGACAGCGGGCAGAAATGGTAAGTAAGCATGCAGTGCTTCGTTGATTGGCACTTAAATCTCAGTCCTCAAAATTTTATCTGGCGAAACTCGTTACGCTCTCGCTGCTTAATCGAAGCACAGTAGATTGAAGCTTAATCTCGGCACAAGGTGCTGAGACGAGACATCACTCAAAAGCTCTGGCTCCGAAGCATTTTGGTAAAGTGGTGCAGTTAAATCGGAGATAGTTGGCATTGGCCTCGCGGTGTCGATGAAGTTTTTAGAGGATAAGGCGTCGGTTGATGGCTTTGGTTCTGCCGTTGCACGAAAATTTAGGCAAAGATAAGCATGTAGAAAGCTTATGATTTCCTCGTTTGGACGAGGGTTCGATTCCCTCCAGCTCCACAACTTAGACAAAAAGCTGCTGATTTTCAGTGGCTTTTGTTTTTTTTAGGGGACACTGGTGTCCCCCCTTTTTTAAGACTCTGTATTCAGAAACGTATGCGGAACCGAGTAATGCCATCCGGATAGGTACGCAACGAGAAGCTGAAACCATGTTTCATCAGTACCTCGCGGATGAAGATTAGGCCAATGCCTTGGCCGTTTGGCTTGGTGGAGAAGAATGGCGTAAATAGTTTCGATTCAATCTCTTTGCTAATGCCCTTTCCGTTGTCGCAAACCTCCAACGTCAGTGGCGATGCCGTGGTGCGGATAATGATTTCGCCCCCTTCGTCGATGCTTTCGGCCGAGTTCTTGATAATGTTTATCAATACCTGTTCGAAGAGCGAGGTGTCCATCTTCACAATAGGGTTTTCTTCGCACAACTCCATGTGTAGCTTGATTTTGCGGTGTTGACACACATTCTCCATAAAGATTTTGCAAGCCTCTACGCGGGCATTCAAGCCAACCTCTTCTGTTTGCGGTTCGGGAATCTTTACCACATTGGCAAAGTTGGTAATGAATTGGCTCATGTTGAAGCTGCGTTCAATGCAAACCTTCATCACCTCGCGTAAATCGTCCGTATCCTCCATCGTTTGAAGAGCATCGTCTATCGTTTCAAGGGCAGAAGTGGTGCCTGCTACGGTGTTGTTCACTTCGTGTGCTATCATGCGGATAACCTTTTCGTAGGCTTTCTTTTCGGCTTTCATCACTTCCGAAGTTAAACTCTCTATTAGGAAGAATGGGTGGGCAAATCCGTGGTCAACAAACGATAGACGCGAACAACGATAGATGTGCGAGTCGCTTAGTCGGATCGTTTCGGTGGCATCTTTCGGCAATCGGCTCAACTCTTCGGCCAGGTCACTGCTTAGTTGCGTCATCGTTTTGTTTAGTATAGCTTTCTCGCTTGTTTCGCCCAGGAACTCCAATGCTGCTTTGTTGGCCATGGCGATGCGTTCGTCAAAGGTTAGTATCACCACACCCATGGGCGATACGTTGATAAGCAAATCCAAGAAATGGTTCTGTTCGCGTAGGCGCAAACGCTCCTCTTTCAGTTGGTCCATCATGCGGTTGAATACTTGCACAATGCGGTCGGCCTCTTGCTGTCCTACAGGAGCTAATCGGCTACTAAAGTCTTGTGCCCGAAGCAAATCCATACCGCCGGCAATGGAGTTCAACGGCTTGATAACCTTGTTGTAAAAATAGACCAAGTAAATCAGGCAGAACGATATGATGCCCTCGGTCAGGTAAAACTTCCATCCATTTTCTTCTGTAGCAATGTATAGCAACACTACCCACACCACACCCAAGAGGAATGCCAAGAGGAAGAAAAAGGATTTTAGCTTCATGAAAGTTTCTTTTTATAGGGTAATGTTATGCTTTTCAATTCGGCGATACAAAGCCGGTCGGCTCAATCCAAGGGCAGCGGCCACTTGCGATATGTTGCCTCCGTATTGCTCCAATGCTTGCACAATGCGTTGGCGTTCTATTTCGTCCAGCGTCAAGCTACCCATGTTCTTGCTGGTCAAAGCATCGGCCGGTTGAACGTTTTGCTTCTTAAAGTCCTCAGCATCCAGCGTCTCTTTGCCCGATACCAATAGCGTGCGTTCCAGCAAGTTTTTCAATTCGCGGATATTGCCGGGGTAGGGAAGGCTTTGTAGGTATTCCATTGCCTCTTTGGTGAAATCCACACGCGGCATGTTGTTCTCTTTGCATAGCTTGTCGGCAAAGTGTTGCGCCAATAGCGGGATGTCTTCGCGCCGTTCGCGTAGTGCCGGTAAGTGTACGGTTATCAAGTTGATACGATAGAAGAGGTCTTCGCGGAAGGTGCGGTCGGCCACCATTTCCCTAAGGTCGGCATTCGTAGCACTCACCACGCGAATATCTACTTTGCGCGGGCGGCTATCGCCCAATACTTCGAATGTTTGCTCTTGCAATACACGGAGCAATTTTACTTGGCAACTCAAATCCAAGTCGCCTATCTCGTCCAGGAAGATAGTTCCTTTATCGGCCAGTTCGAAGCGCCCTACACGGTCGGACGAAGCCCCGGTAAAGGAGCCTTTTTTGTGTCCGAACATTTCGCTTTCGAACAACGATTGCGAGATGCCGCCTAAGTTTACTTTAACAAACGACTTCTTGGCGCGTGGGCTATTGCGGTGTATGGTTTCGGCAATCAGCTCCTTGCCCGTACCACTCTCGCCGGTCACCAATACCGAAGCATTGGTCTTGGCAATGCGTTTGATGGTAGCCAATATATTCTTCATGGCCTCGCTTTTACCCACGATGAGGCTACGGTCGAACCCATCTTCGTCGGTAGCACTTTCTGCTTCCAGTTCTCTTTTCTTGTTCAGTTCGAGTGCTGTTTCTATGCGCATCAGCAGTGCCGCGTTGTTCCATGGCTTGGTGATGAAGTCGAACGCACCCGCTTGCATTCCCTTCACGGCCAGGTCGATACTGCCCCAAGCCGTCATCAAGATAACGGGTACTTCGGGGCGGAATATCTTCACTTGCTTCAATAACGTAATGCCTTCATCGCCCGAGGTGGTTAAGCTGAAATTCATATCCATCAAAATCAGTTCGGGCGCAACGGAGCGTACCACGGCCATCGCCTCTTTGGGAGTCGCTACGGCCTGGGCATCGTATCCTATACGATTCAGTTTGAAGGTTAGTGAGGTGCGAATAGCGCCATCGTCGTCTATTATCAGTATCATGCTTGCAAAGATAAAACTATTTTTTTACAATTGCTTCAATGTCGGCATCAATGTTGCTATTCTTTTCGAAGTCCCAAAGGGTGAGGCTGCGCAATTGGTAGTAATAATACCAGTAATAGAACAATTCACTGATGTGCTTTTGGCGTGCTTGGTCTTTGCTCACTTGCGCGTCGTTCAGGTCGAGCGTGCTGATGCGTCCAATCATAAAGGTTTCTACGTTGGTTTTGTAGCGTTGTTGTGCTATCTGGTCGGCTTCGTTGGCTATCTCCAGTTGGGCGCGTTGGTTGTTGAACTGCTCCACCAAGATAAAGAGGTCTTGGTTAAAGTTCATCGACTCTTGGCGCAAGCGGCTTTGAATCACTTCGCGGTTGCTCTTTGCCACCTTTACTTGTCCTTTGCGTTTGCCCCAATCTAATAGCGGAATGCTTACGCCTACCTCCACTATCTGGTTGTCCTTCAGTGGGTCGTAAGCACCACGCATCTCTTGGTCGGTGCCGGTAAAGCCTACTTGTGCAAAGAGCGTCATTTGGCGCAAGTTGCCTTTGGCGCGAGCCACTTCGTAGTCGGCCTCCAATTGTCGGCGGCGGATGTTGTGTGCAAACGAGTTGTTGGTCAGTGCCTTGTTCAGCGCGTCCTGATAATCAACGAGTACGCTTGGGAGCATTTCCGGCAAGATAGGTTCCAATTCCTCTTCTTCGCTCAGTGCCAAGAACGAACGTAGCTGGAACATGCTGCTCTTCAATGAACTTTCGTTGTCGGTCAATGTAGCGCGAGCATTTAGTACGTTCAGTTTCAGTTGCAACACATCGTTTTCGCTTATCTGTCCCATTTGTCGTTTAGCCTTTGCCACTTCGTAAAGTTTTTCGGCATTCTCCAAGTTTTGTTGTGCAATGCCTACATTCTCTTTGGCCAATAGCAGGTTGAAGAAGTAGTTGATGGTAGTCATTGTCACCTCTTCGGTTTCGCTCAAGAAGCGGGCTTTTGCTTCGGCATAGCGCACTGGCTCGATGCGTCGGTCCCATTTGTAGCTATTCACCCCGAAGATGGGTTGGCTCAGTGTCAAGGCAATGGGCACCGACATGTAGCGTTCCTCTTTGTTGCCGTCGAGTTGCTTCATAAAGTCGAGCGAGGTGTTTAGCGATAGCTTACCTCCCGTCAACCAAATGTTTTGGTCGATAGATAGTTCGCCCGACATCTGCATGTAGTTGTTTCGCACAAAGGTGTACGAACCGTCGCCCTGCTGATAGCTATTGTAACTTTTGGCATAGCCGGGGATGGTAGCCGAGAAGTTCACTTCTGGTAACAAGTTAGCTTTATAAGTACGATATTCCCAATAGGCCGTTTTTAGCTCGTTCAGTGCTACGGCGGCATTCACGCTTTGCACGCGAGCCAGGGTAATGGCTTCTTCGAGCGTGATGCGTCTCACCACTTGCTTCTCGTTTGCTGCTTGGGCATGTAGGGCGCTGCATGCAGTCATCAGCAGGAGTATCCATTTGGTTGGTTTCATAGATATGTGAGTAATTTTTGGTAACTATTAAGTTTATTATAACGTATTGCTTTTTTCGCTTATTTTTGTTATATTATGCTTCGGTTTTGCCACAGTTGTGGCACTCGACTGCCATCGTTGTGGCAGCGCACTGCCATAGGCTTGGCAGTGGACTGCCAACGTGTTGGCAAAGCTTGGCACACGTGGAGTACTTCTGGCCGCGATTTACTCGTCGTGCAAAGCTTCAACAGGTTTTGTATTGATGGCTTTGTTTGCTGGTATCAAGATGCCGATGGCAATCATTGCGCCAATCAGCACAAAGCTGATGAGGGCACAAAGCAGCAAACGGTCCCATTCCAGGGTAGTGCCGTTGCGGAGAGCATTCAACTCGGCATGGGCAATGTTGAAGTCGATGAGCAAGGCAAGCGGTGTAATCAGTAGCAAAATAAACAATCCTTCGCTGACCAAGCGGATGAACACCATGCGCTTGGTGGCACCGTGTACCTTGTGCAAGGCAATCTCGCTACGACGTTGCTGGGTACGGAACCAGAAAGTGCCAAGCAAACCAAGGAATACGTTCAGCATCAGAAATGCCATGCCCGTTACCTCATTGCGGATGGTGTTGGTTTGTTCTTGTTGGTAAGCACGTCGCTTGTCTTTGAACGGATAGATGTTGCTGATAAAGATATTTCCTATGCGGTATTGGCTTTCGCTATCGGCCATGAGGCGAGCTCTGAACTCCTTGTCGTACTCGGGACGAACGCGCACGCATAGTTCTTGCGTATGATCCATCCAATCTATCGGAAGCTTTTCAACGAAAGAAAGACAATAATCGCCTTGCTGATAATCCGAATAACGGACAGAGTTCAATACTGCCCCCAAGATATGCATTTGGGTAGTGTCGCCATGCAGATAGAATGGCTTGCCTATCAATTCGTTTGGTTTGAGATTCCGGTCCTTACAAAAACTTTCGGAAAGCAAAAACTTCCCTTCTTCCACCATTTGTGCCAATTGTTCGGGTGTTTCACCATTCACACCTGTATAACGGAATACGCGTAGGAAGTCGGGTGTCACCATACGACGAAGAATGTTAATCGGTGTTTGATTGTCCCCAATCAATTGAACAGGGTTCCAATTATTACTGCCGTTGTATGGAAAAGAAGCACTGGAAAGGCTCACCGCCTCAATGTCGGGACGATGCTGAAGGCGGTCAATAAATTCAAGAACGTCGCGTTGAAGTTCTTCATCCGATTGATAGACCACATAGTCGGGACTCTTATCGTTGAGTATTCCCATCTCGATGTGATAAGTATGACTAATGTCGAATCCTCGCGGTTCTAAATAGGTGGCGGTGGTGCAATAGAGGCTATCCACGATGTACCACATCACTACACTGACCAGCAGCAGTTCGATGGCAAGCCACAAGTTGCTTCGCCATTCGTTCTTTATTTGTGTAAATAGTTTTTTGTTCATAAAGCAATCAATGTAATCTTCCTCCCAACGCACTCACGATGCCGATGCGCGATGCACGCCATGCAGGGATGCCCGAAGAGAGTAGGTTTAATACAAAACAGAAGAAGAGCGCCCAAAGGAATGTGTCGGGCTGAAGCAGGATGGAGGCATCCACTACGGGCGGATTGAGTGTTTGGCTCTGTGGTTGGGCAAACAGGAACTCATTGCCAACATACGCAAACACTACACTCAGTAGCAATCCCAATACACCGGCTATCAGCGTTATGATGAAGTTCTCGGCCACAATCTGCATCATCAATTCCGTACGTGTACTACCAAAAGCACGGCGCACACCAATCTCGCTAACACGTTGGCGCAAGCGGCTTTGCGTCATGCTACTGATGTTGATGGCCGGCACAAGAAGCAGTATCGCAAAGATGACAAACTGCTGACGGCGATGGGCGGTTACATCCGGTTCCTGCAAGGCGGTTAAGCTAATTGAGGCCTGTTCTTGGTCATAAGGACGGTTGCGCGAGAAAAACTCCCAATTGTTCTCACTAATTATTTTATTGTATTCAGCCATTCGGCGCTCGCACTCTTCGCGGATGATGGGAAAGTCGTCGCGCTCTTTGGCAAGGATGGTGCAGCTTAACATGCCCATGAGGCCGTCATTCCATTGTTGATTATCCATTCCGCCGGCGGTATAGGGAATCCATGCTTGCCCGTAGGCCAAATCGGCAAGGGGAGATACATCCTTCACCACACCGCATACTTTGTAGGGTGCATGGTTCAGCAGAAACTCCTTACCCACAACGCCTTGGGCCGTGCCAAAGAGTTGGCGTGCTACGGTTTCGCATACTACTGCTACCGGAATAGCGGCATCGAACGTTGCTTTGTCATAAGGCTTTCCTTCCGTGAAGCGGAAATCGAACACTTGCCAAAAGGCATCGTCCGTCTGTCGCATGTCGAATGTTGTGGCGGCTTGTCCCGGCATGCTGAATGGTACGGCAAATGAGATGACACCATAGGCAGTTACCGCTTCGGGGGTCTTTAACGATTTATAAAGTTCTTTGACTGTTTTGGCACTCATGGGGCCGTTGCTGGTGCCATCGCCCCAATTCTTATTTCTCAAGCTGGCAAAGCGAACATGCAGGAAACGGTCGCGGTTGCTTTCGGGCGAGAAGGGGGCTGTCTTCACCTGTTGCATCATTACCACCAACATGATGAGGAAAATGGCAAGAGCCGTACCCACAACATTGATGGCACTGATAAGCGGTGATTGGCGCAATTGTGCAAATGCTTGGTTTATCGTTTTCTTAATCATAATTCTATTTTAACTTTAGTAGTTATCTACTTGACTACTTAACTACTTACTACTTGACTACTAAATAAATTACCCAATTTGTCGTCCGTCGAAGAAGCGGATAGTTCGTGTTGTTTGCTTAGCTTGGTCTTCGTTGTGTGTCACCATCACGATGGTGCGGCCATCCTTTTCGTTCAACTCTTTCAGTAACGCCATTACTTCGGCACCCATCTTCGAGTCGAGGTTACCGGTTGGTTCGTCCGCTAAGATGATTTCCGGGTTACCAATAATGGCACGCGCAATGGCTACACGTTGGCATTGACCGCCTGATAGCTGTGTGGGCATGTGCTTCATGCGATGACTAAGGCCTACACGTTCCAAAACTTGCTTGGCAAGTGCTGTACGTTCTGATGAAGACATTTTGCGGTAGAGCAATGGAAGCTCTACGTTGTCGATGACGTTGAGAGAATTTATCAAGTGGAAGCTTTGGAACACAAAGCCAAGGGTTTTGTTACGGAAGGCCGCCAGTTGTTTGTCGTCCATCGCTTCGGTGTGTGTGCCGTTTATTTCGATGGTGCCGCTTGTGGGCGTATCCAGTAGACCGATAATGTTGAGTAAAGTAGATTTGCCACAACCCGAAGGCCCCATGATGCTGAGGAATTCGCCTTTCTTCACTTCGAGGTTAACGTTTTCTAATGCTTGAGTTTCAATTTCGTTTGTACGATAAATCTTGTTGATACCAGTTAACTTAATCATAATAGTATGTTTTTTATTGTTATTATTTAATTTAGTTTTTTGCGATTAATGATAAATCATAAATCTTTTACTCATCGCGCAACGCATCTGCAGGTAATACATTCGCGGCACGCTTCACGGGAATGATGGTTCCCACCAAAGCAATGAGTAATAATATAAGGTAGGTGATGAGGCTCACCATGCAGAAGTGGGGCACGTCGTTGAGCAAAGGGTTGATGATGGTAAACTCAGGTTCGCCATTGCCGGTTATGGCGTGCATGTTGCCCTCCATGGCATAATGCACTAAGAAGAGGAGCGAAACAACGTAGGCCACCGTTACCAACAATGTAGATTCGGTAAGGAATCGTTTCACAATACCTTTTCGACTGGCTCCCATGCTACGCATCAATCCCACTTCTTGGCGACGAGCGTTGCAACGAATCCAGAATGTTCCCACCATGCCGAGGAAGATACACATCAATGTGAAGATGGCCAAAGCCGATTTTAAGCGAACAACGTTGTAAACGCCATCCTCTGTTGCTATGTCTTTGCGTAACTTGTCAAAAGTTGTCAGCTCTTTGCAATATATATTGGCCATTCCCATCTTCGGTGCTTCCTCTTTCCAGAAACGTTCCTCAAAAGCTTCGGCATTCACGCCCTCTTTTAGTTTAATGACTATTAGGTACATAAAGTATATGTATTCTGCTGGAGCTGTCAATTTATACTCCATTCTCACCACTAATGGGGAGTAGGGTTCGAAGTCGCGATGTTTATACTCATTGAATACACCGGCAATCTCGTACTCCGTTTTACGGTAGTCATACATCTTTCTTCCTACTGCGTCAATGGTGCCATACATGTGGCGGGCAAAGCCTTCGGAAATATATACAATGTTACGTGTGACTGCATCGGCCGGTATCACAATCTCCTCACCGGTCAGTGCATTCTTCATACCATAGGTCTGGAACATATTACTGCCTTCCATGTTTAAGAAACTGTAGTATTGTGTGTGTACATACTCCTTGTTTTTTATCTTGGCGGTATCTGGATAGTATTGAGCACCATTCCAACTGCCGGAATTGGGGAAAGAGGCATGTGTTGTTAAACAAGCACTTCCTACTTCTGGACAATTGCGCATTATACGTATGGCATTCAAGAAAGCATCTTTCATCTGTTCGCCGGTCACGGTAGTGTCGCGCTTGCTGTTGTTAGTACCATAAGCTCCCATTTGGAGCACATAACGTCCTTCGGTTTCGTATCCTTTCGGCTCGAAGTGATATACACCCAATACATACATCGGATCGACAATCGTCCATAGGAAGATGCCGGCAATGACAAGCTCCAATAATATCCAGCCATTCATGCGTCGCTGGTTCCATATTTGTTTGATGATATTCTTAAGCATGATGTTGTCTCCTTATCTCTTTGAATGAATGGAATTGATAATGGGGTGGCGCAATGCTAGTATGGTAGGCACCAAAGCCGAAATGAGGTTGAGCAAGATGCATACACCCAATACGGTGGCAAACAACGGCAAGTTGATAAGCATATCTAAATGGATAGACATAGAAGATTGCATATCGTAAAACATATCACTATCGAAGATACTCAACACTTGTTTGCCTCCTACAAGGGTTAGGGCATAAGCCAAGGTCAAACCAATTAGGCCACCGATGATGGTGAGCAACAAGTTTTCGGTAAGTACCTGGTGGATAAGGCTGCGGTTGGTGGCTCCGTAGGCTTTGCGAACGCCCAATTCGCTCAGTCGCTCGTCCATGCGCGAAGAAATCATACCGCACAGGTTCATGGCTGGGATAAAGAGCAGTGCCAATAGCATGTAGAGGATGCTACGTACCTCGGCGGCTATGTCCGGCTCGTTCTCGCATGGATTGCGGAAGAAACTTTTCCAATATATATCGGGTTGTCCCATCAGGTTATGGTTCCATTCGGCATCTTGTAAGTTGTAGTTCTTAAAAACCTCTAATATTTCGCTTCGTAATGCTTCTACGTCTCCTTCTGTGGGGGCGGTTATATAAAGGGTGATGTTACCGGTCAGCCCATCGTTGTAATTGGTAGAAGTTAGCTCTTCGATAAAGAATAATGGCAAATAGAGTTCGCCCATTGATGCCTTGGTAGCGGTGGAAGCATCTTTTACTACACCGCACACTTCGTAATCTTTGCCTTCAAGTTGGATGCTTTGGCCGGCTACATCAGTTTGGGCAAAGATACGTTGTGCCAAACTTTCTGAAATAATAACCTTGGGTAGGTTCGAAGCTACATCTACTTCGCTGAATGGCTTGCCGCTAACGAATTGAAAAGAGAATACATCCCAAAACTCCCTGTTTACCAAGTTTGTCATAGGTCTGTATTCTTCATTGTTTTTGAGGAGAATACCAATATCGTTCCATAGTGTTCCTACCATTATCGAACCCGCAATTTTGTCTAAGTGTGGCAAATCCTTTAGCATGTCAATGACTTGAACACCTACACCGGCATTGCACATGTAGTTGGTGCCGTTATCTTTGCCTTCCATGCGTAGGTTGTTAATCACTAAGGTTCGATTACGATTGTATTCGGGATAAACCGGCCCGAATTTTACATAATAGACAATGAATAGAAGCATAGTAAAAGCCACGGAGAGTGCCGTACCTGCCACATAGATGGAGGTGAACAGCCGGTTCTGTTTCATCATGGCCCATGCCTGTTTCAAATAAGCCTTTATCATATTGGGGTGTTATTTTAGTTTTAACTTATTCTTATTGCGGAACTCGCTCATGTCGCTCACCACTACTTGGTCGCCAGGTTGCAAGCCGCTGATAACCTCTACGTATTCGAAGTTCGAATCGCCCAATTGTACCTTGCGTTTCACTAACTGGTCGTCGCCATCCAATACAAACAGGTTGTATTCGCCACGGCCTACATAATACGAAGAGTTGGCTACGCGCATAACATCCTCTTTCACGGCATTCATTACATAGACATCGGTCTTTAAGCCCGAACGGAGGCGTTTGTGGCTATCGTTGTTTAGCTGCACGCTGAACGAGATAACGCCATTCTTGGATAGGGGAGTGACACTACTGATAACGCCTTCCAACTTTTCGCTGCCCACCTTGACAATGGCGCGTCCACCGGCAGCAACGCGGTCACCGTAGGCATCGGCAATCTCGGCTTCTACCTTGAAGTGGCTCAAGTCGGAGATGATGGCAACTTGTTCGCCTTGCGACACTTGTGCACCTACCTGATTGTTGATAAAGGTAAGAATGGCTTTGCGTGGCGAGCGAATTTGTGCATCTTCGAGGGTGCGTTTCATCTCGGCCAACTCTTTCGCGAAGATATTAAATTCCAACTCCTTTACCTTCAGGTCGGCTGATTTTACCTTCTGCTCGTTTTCGTATTGTTGACGCAGTTGTTCCAATTCCAACTTGCCGCGGTTGTAGGCCAACTCGGCTTGGCGCACCTTGTCGGTTGTGCCCGAACCAATGCTGTCCAAGTAGCGTTCGTTGCGTAGCTCCACCTCTTTGCGATTCAGTTCCATGGCACTTACCTTGATGTTCATGGCCATGTTGCTGAGTTGCGTTTCGTTGTTGATGCGGAGTTGTTCCAACTGATAGCGTCTCATTTGCTCTTCGTCCAACAATTTGTTGTAGGCTGTTTGGGTGCTTTGCAAATCGAGCTTCAAGATGGGTGTACCCACTTCCACGCTGTCGCCTCCCTTGCCATACACTTCGAGGATGCGGCTATGAATGGGCGAGTTGATGATTTCCTCGAAAGCAGGAACTACTCGGCCCGATGCGCTGACGCTTACTTCAATGGTTCCTTTATCTACAGTAGATACGATCAAGTCCTTTCGCTTCACACCGCTTTGCATGAAGGAGAGGAGCAAGGTGGCGCATACCACCATTGCGGCACCGATGCCGCCATACTTCATAATTTGTTTGTTACGCTCTTTTTTTAGAACTTCTTTTGGAATTTCTCTGTCCATATTTTACTTGTTTTTATTGTTTATTTCGGTTTTGTTTCGCCTTTCTACTATTTCTTTATAGCAAATTCCGTGCCAAAGTGGCATCGTGCTGATTATCAGCACTTATGTGTTTTTGAAAGTGTCCGATAACGGACACTTTGTTCGGTTTTGAGCGTACACTTGTGCGAAATTGCACAATTTAAACTACCTTTGCAGCCGCAATGACAATAGGTAGTATCATATTATTGGTGTTGTTCGTGTTTGGAGCAGCGTTTGTTCAGCGAACCATCGGATTCGGCTTTGGCATATTCGTTATGACTATGCTTCCCTACTTGATGCCGTCGTATGGCGAAGCAACCATGTTGTCGGGATTGATGGCAATGGTTACTTCACTGATTATTTGTATAAAATTAGGACGATATATCCCGTGGCGAAAAATGATAGGCATGTTGCTCGTTTTTATTATTACAAGCTACGTGGCCATACAGTTTGTTAGCCAACTGAGCAATGCTGTATTGCAGCGCTTTTTAGGTGTGATGCTGATTTTCTCTGCGCTTTATTTCATTTTCTTCTCGCATCGTGTAAGCATTCGGCCAACACCGATGACGCAACTTTCGTTGGGTACATTGTCAGGATTTATGGGTGGATTTTTTGGCATGCAAGGGCCACCGGCAGTAATCTATTTCTTGGCGGTTACGGATAATAAATATGCCTATACAGCGATGGCACAAACCTATTTCTTGCTTGGAAATGTGATGATGACACTATTCCGTGCACAAACAGGGTGTTTTACAACTGCGGTAGTACATTCGTGGTGCATTGCTCTGCCTGCAGTTTTGCTGGGAACGTGGGTTGGAGGATTGGTGTTTAATAAGATTCCGATGCCTTTGTTGCGTAAGATTGTCTATCTTTACATCGCTTTTAGTGGTTTGTTGGCATTGCTTTAAACCTGCTCTTTAAAAAGGTTAAACCTACTGCCTCAAAACATTAAACCTTTTGCCCCAAAAGGTTTAACCTAATTCCCTAAAAGGTTTAACCTTTCGGATAAGAAAAATCCCCCAAAATCTCAATGAGACTTTAGGGGATTACCATCAAAAACATCTATTGTACTATGAAAAAACTATAGTCTTATTATTTAGCGTAGCTTACAGCGCGTGTTTCACGGATAACTGTAATCTTCACTTGACCAGGGTAGGTCATTTCGTCTTGAATCTTCTTGGCAATTTCTCCAGACAAGCTTTCGGTTTGCTTATCGTCAATCTTGTCGGCACCAACAATAACGCGAAGTTCGCGGCCGGCTTGGATAGCATAAGTCTTTGTTACGCCAGGATAAGACATAGCTAATTGTTCAAGGTCGTTCAAGCGCTTGATGTAAGCTTCTACTATTTCGCGACGAGCACCAGGACGAGCACCAGAGATGGCATCGCACACTTGCACGATAGGAGCAAGCAAGCTGGTCATTTCTACTTCGTCGTGGTGAGCACCGATGGCATTGCAGATGTCGGCCTTTTCCTTAAACTTCTCGGCCAACTTCATACCATAGAGTGCGTGTGGCAATTCAGGTTCTTCATCGGGCACTTTACCAATGTCGTGTAACAAACCTGCGCGTTTTGCTTTCTTGGGGTTCAAACCAAGTTCCGATGCCATTACAGCACAGAGGTTGGCTGTTTCGCGAGCGTGTTGCAACAAGTTTTGTCCGTATGATGAACGATATTTCATCTTACCGATGATACGAATCAATTCGGGATGCAAACCGTGGATACCCAAGTCGATAGTGGTACGTTTACCGGTTTCGATAATCTCTTCTTCAACTTGTTTTTTCACCTTGGCTACAACCTCTTCGATGCGTGCTGGGTGGATACGGCCGTCGGTTACAAGTTGGTGTAGTGCTAAGCGTGCTATTTCGCGACGTACAGGGTCGAAAGCAGAAAGTACGATTGCTTCCGGTGTGTCGTCAACCACAATTTCTACGCCGGTGGCTGCTTCCAAAGCGCGGATGTTACGTCCTTCGCGGCCGATGATGCGACCTTTTACTTCGTCGCTATCAATATGGAAAACAGTTACGGAGTTTTCGATAGCAGTTTCTGTAGCTACACGTTGGATGCTTTGGATAACGATGCGCTTGGCTTCTTTGCTGGCGGTGAGCTTGGCATCGTCCATAATGTCGTTGATGTAAGATTGTGCCTGTGTCTTGGCTTCTTCCTTCAACGATTCTACCAAACGCTCTTTGGCTTCTTCGGCTGATAGGCCTGAGATAGTTTCGAGCTTTTCTATTTCTTGGCGTTGTAGTTGTTCAAGTTCGTCTTTCTTCTTTTCTACAATGCCCAATTGCACTTCCAAGTTGTCTCTAACGGCATCGGCTTCTGCTTTCTTGCGTTGCACCTCTTCGTTGCGTTGGTTCAACACCATTTCGCGTTGCTTCAACTTGTTTTCGGCTTGTTGAATCTTCTGGTTGCGCAAAGCAACTTCTTTCTCTAAGTCTGCCTTTTTGTTCAAGAACTTTTCTTTTACTTCCAGCAGTTTGTTCTTTTTAATCACTTCCGCTTCGGCTTCTGCCTCTTTCAAGATAGTGTTATATTTGTTTTTCAAGCCATATCTGAAGAACAAATATGATGCCACTCCTCCTGCGATTAGGCAGATAACGGCTACAATTATTGTTACTGTCATTTCCTTTAAGTATTTAATATATAAATAAAAACGCACCGCTATGATGCTTCCCACCTTTCGGGGTAAGCGTCAAAACAGTGCGTGGTTTTCTATCTCTTTATTTAAGGTTGCAATGCCCCAAGGGCGTGTTGGTATTGGATGTTAATCTTCCTTGAAGTAGTTTTCCAATAATTCTGTCAACTCTGCAATCTTTTGTGTATAAGGGGCTGTATTGTTGCGTTGTTGATGTTGCAAGCTTTCCAAGGCAAATTGGTAGGCTACCAATGTGATGATATGTTCTTGCTTCAATGGCGCACCTTTATAACGTTCCCTATACGTATTTAATCTTGTATCGACCTGTTTGGCGGCATTCCTTACTATCTCTTCATCTTCGCGACGAATGGTAAGGGGGAATGTTGCACCGCCCATTTGCAGGCTTATCTTTATCTTATCGTCCATACATCTTCTTTTTTATTATTCATTTAATAAAGCGATGCATTTATCGACTTCACGCACTAATTTCGACAATCGTTGCTTCGTTTCGTTTACGTCGCCACCATTTAGGCTGATTGCCGTTGCTGATTTTAAATTGGTATAGTCTCTGTTTAGCTGAGTCAATTCGTTTTGTAAACGTTGAATCTCGTTTTCTTTTGTTGAGAGAAGTTGCTTTAGTTCAGTGCTTTCGCGTTTCAGCTCGTCGTGCATAAAAATAAGGTGTCGCAAGCGAGCTTCGAAGGTACTTAACAACTGCTTTTCTTTCTCTGTCATTACTATTATACCAAAATACCTCACAAAAATACACTTTCTTTGTAAAACACAAAAGTTTTTGATGAAAAAAAGGTTCAAAAAATCGCATTTACCCCTTTAACTTCCTTAATTCGCAAGTCAAAATTCACATTTATCCAACTTATTTTGTATTTTTGCGCACAAATTAAAAAAAAGAAAAAATCATTATGGGAATATTTTCTAAGCTATTCAAAAAGAACGAAACTGTCTCGGCAAAGAATGTCGAGGATTTTGTTTCATTGACTCGCGTTTACTTCCAATCGGTGCTTGCAGCCAACCTTGGCATTACAAACATCCGCTTCATACCCGATGTAGCCAATTTTAAGCGTCTGTTCAAGATTCCTACACAAGGCGGACGATTGGGATTGGGCGAAAAGGCTGCTTCGCGCAAGATGTTGATGCAAGACTATGGCATTAGCGAAAACTTCTTTAAAGAGATAGATGCCTCTATCAAGAAGTGCTGCCGCACACAAAACGATGTGCAAGCATACCTATTCATGTATCAAGGATTCTCTAACGACTTGATGATGCTTGTTGGCAACTTGATGCAATGGAAGTTTCGTTTGCCCTCTATCTTCAAGGGTGCTTTGCACACTATGACAGAAAAAACTATTCACGACATCTGTACAAAACCTGTTTGGAAACAAGACGATGTTCACAAAACTGCTATGGCCGTTCGCCAATATAAAGAACGTTTGGGATACTCGGAAGCATGGATGACAGAGTATGTCTTTAATGTTGTGATGCTGGCCAAGAAGGAACCAAAAAAGAAAGACAACCAAGAAGAGGCTAAGAAATAAATGCAAATAGAGCAACACCCTTTGCAGCCATTCTTGCCTTCCAAGGCTCGTTTGTTGATGTTGGGAAGTTTCCCTCCGCAACGTAAACGCTGGTCGATGGATTTCTATTATCCCAATTGGAATAACGATATGTGGCGCATTATGGGATTATTGTTCTTTGCCGATAAAGATTATTTTTGCGACAATATACACAAGGCATTCCGTAAGGAGTGCCTTGTACATTTTCTTACCGAGCAAGGAATTGCCCTTTACGATACTGCAACCGAGGTAAGGCGTTTGCAAGATAATGCCTCCGACAAGTTTCTCGAAATCGTTACGCCTACACCTGTTGCCAATTTGCTTGATAAACTTCCGCAATGCCGCACTGTGGTAACTACCGGAGAAAAAGCTACCGAAACGCTTTGCAATCAATGGCAGATTCAACCGCCTAAAGTGGGACAATTCGTAGAATTCAACCTACAAGGTACTACTTACCGTCTTTATCGCATGCCCTCTTCCTCGCGTGCCTACCCATTGGCTTTGGAGAAGAAAGCTGCTGCCTATCGCATCCTTTTCCTAGAGTTGGGATACATCCTCTGATGGGGTAATTGGTCGTTGGACACTATTATGCTGATAATGAAAAGGTAACCTTTTGTGAAGTGATTTTTTTTAAAATTAATCGTGAAAATGTTTTGTACTTAAACCGCTTTGCACTACATTTGCAGCCGCAAACACGGGAGTAGCTCAGTTGGTAGAGCACCGGTCTCCAAAACCGGGTGTCGGGAGTTCGAGCCTCTCCTCCCGTGCAACAAAATGGTCGGAAGACTTGTTTCCATAATAGTAGGAACAAGTCTTTTCTTTTTTTATGCAAATATGAAAATACTCTATATAGTCTTAGGAACAATAACATTAGTGTTGGGCATAATAGGTATATTCCTACCATTATTGCCTACTACGCCTTTCTTGTTATTGTCGGCCGCCTTGTATTTTCGTAGTTCTTCGCGCCTATACGAATGGTTGCTATCCCATAAATATTTAGGTCCCTATATTCGAAACTTCCGTGAACATAAGGCTATCCCTTTGCGTGCAAAGGTTGTTTCGGTGTCGTTAGTATGGGCTACCTTATTATATTGTAGTCTGCTTGTTGTGTCGCAATGGTGGTTGAAGATTCTTTTAATTCTTCTTGCCATAGCCATTTCTTGCCACATTCTTTCCTATAAAACGTTGAACAAATAGCTCCATGTGTTGTTAATTTAGGGAGTTAATTCCTAAATCAATTTATATGGAGAAATTTAAAGAACTATTGCAAGGAGAAGTCCCACTATTGGTAGATTTCTATGCCTCGTGGTGTGGTCCGTGTAAAACAATGCATCCAATTGTAGAGCAAGTAAAGTCGATGCTTGGTGATAAAGTGCGTGTGGTAAAATACGATGTGGATGAATATGAAAACATCGCATCTTTGTATCATGTAAGGATGATACCTACGTTGATCCTATTCAAGAAGGGAAAGGTAATTTGGCAACACTCAGGAGTGATGCGGGCACAAGAGTTGTATCAAGCTGTTATGGGTGCAATATAAAATAAGGGCTATCCCCTATTGGGAATAGCCCTTATTTTATGATTTTTTCGGTTTGATTACTTAGCAGCATCCAAAGAAGCCTTACGGAATTCCTTCATAGCTTTTTCAATACCCAATGATGCTTTGCGAGCACGAGTACCAGCAGCTTTGTTACCATTTTCAGCTTGAGCTTTTGCGTCTTTTTCAAATGCAGCGTACAATTCTGCAACTTTTTCAATTAATTCCTT
>JAGBWA010000063.1 GCA_017630035.1 Bacteroides sp. | reverse complement strand
TCCAAGCCCATTGCTCTGAAGTTGCGGTATAGCTTTCTGTTAATGGCAGCCGATACTTTGCCGTTCATAATAGCAAAGATCAGCTGCATATCAAAATTTATAGTTTCTGTCATCTATTTAGAATCTGTTTTATATTTTATTTCTTAATTGTCTAAACAACTTTGCAAAGATAGTGCAAGGCGAGTGAAATACAAAACGAAAATTCATTTTTGTTTTTATTTCCGAACCGAAGCCTATTTTATCAAAAGATAGTGCAAGCCGAGCGAAGAAAAAAGAAGTTTACTTATTTTTTTCTTCCGAGGCGCCGCCTATCTTATAATAATAAGCGGAAAACGGCCATTAATAGTTGGTTAGACGAATAATTTTCCATCTAAATATTTGTTGTTCACAATAAAATGGCTACCTTTGCACCCGCATTTTAAACAAATCAAATTTATTAATTAACAAAAGTAAGTATGAATCATTACGAAACCGTTTTCATTTTGACTCCCGTTTTGTCTGATGCTCAGATGAAGGAAGCGGTAGAAAAATTCAAAGGCATCCTTGTTAAGGAAGGTGCTGAGATTGTAAATGAAGAAAACTGGGGACTTAAGAAATTGGCTTATCCAATCCAAAAGAAGTCAACTGGTTTCTATCAACTGATTGAGTTCGATGCAGAACCAACTGTAATTGAAAAGTTGGAAGTGAACTTCCGTCGCGACGAGCGCGTTATTCGTTTCTTGACTTTCAAGCAAGAGAAGTATGCTGCAGAATATGCTGCTAAGAGAAGAGGTGTTAAATCAACTAAAAAGGAGGATTAATCATGGCACAAGTTCAATCAGAAATCAGATATTTAACTCCACCGACTGTGGACGTAAAGAAGAAAAAGTATTGTCGCTTCAAAAAGAGCGGTATCAAGTATATTGACTACAAAGATCCCGAATTCTTGAAGAAGTTCTTGAACGAACAAGGTAAGATTTTGCCACGTCGCATCACTGGTACTTCATTGAAGTTCCAACGTCGTGTAGCTCAAGCTGTGAAGAGAGCACGCCACTTGGCTTTGCTTCCTTATGTAACTGACATGATGAAATAATAAGAGGAGGAGATAGTATGGAAATTATTTTGAAAGAAGACGTAATCAATTTGGGTTATAAGAACGATATCGTGACTGTAAAGTCTGGTTATGGTCGTAACTACCTTATTCCTACTGGTAAAGCTGTTATCGCTTCTCCTTCTGCAAAGAAAATGTTGGCTGAAGAATTGAAGCAACGCGCTCACAAGTTGGAAAAGATTAAGAAAGATGCTGAAGAATTGGCTGCTAAGCTCGAAGGTGTATCATTGACTATCGCTACTAAGGTTAGCGCAACTGGTACTATCTTTGGTTCAGTAGGCAATATTCAAATCGCTGAAGAATTGGCTAAGTTGGGCCACAACATCGATCGCAAGATTATCGTTGTTAAGGATGCTGTGAAGGAAGTTGGTCAATATAAGGCTGTTGTTAAGTTGCACAAGGAAGTATCTGTAGAGATTCCTTTCGAAGTGGTAGCTGAAGCAGAAGCTTAATCACACACGAATCATATTTGATTAAATAAGCAGAAGCCCGATTCTCGGAAGAGAGTCGGGCTTCTTTCTTTTTGTACGTTGGCTCATTCGCCAATAATGGTGCCGGATATACCAACGATAGTATCCATTACTACCGAATCGGGAGCTACGGTGTCGGCTATAACTGCTACGGTTACTTCATCAATCTCGGCAACCGGTGTCATCTGTTGGTTATTGCTGTTACCGCATGAGGCAAGACTGATAAGCGCAATACTAGCTGCAAAAAATACTAATTTCTTCATAAATTTCTATACTTTATTAGTTTAACGTTGCCATTATATAACATCCCATTGTGCATATTGTTTTCTGTTTCTTATCAAATCTGCTATCTTTTTAATAACTTTGCAACCAATTAAGCTAAGAATCTGTTTTTCTTTTCTTTCAAAGAGTGATTTAGCAGATTCTTTAAGTCTCTTTTCGGTTTATTTTTCTCTTCTTTATCGTCACATAGCCCGCTATGCTCCTTAAAAGAAAAGAAAAATCCTCTCGAAAAGATTGCTTAAATAATTCAGAAATAAAATTCAAAACAGATTCTTCGGAATATGATAGATACGCAAGTATTTCAAGATAAAAAGGCGGTTTACTACACGTTGGGGTGTAAACTTAACTTCTCGGAGACTTCGACCATTGGGCGTGCACTGAGTGAATTGGGCATACGCACCGCACGAAAGGGGGAGAAGGCCGATATTTGTGTGGTAAATACCTGCTCGGTAACCGAAGTGGCCGACAAGAAATGTCGTCAAGCCATTCATCGCTTGGTGAAGCAACATCCCGGTGCTTTTGTGATAGTGACAGGTTGCTATGCTCAACTGAAACCCGAAACCGTTGCGCAAATCGAGGGCGTGGATGTGGTGCTTGGTGCTGAACAAAAAGGTGACTTGTTGCACTACTTGGGTAACTTGCAAAAGAAAGAAAACGGTCAAGCCTTTACATCGGAGTTTAAGGATATTCGCTCCTTTGCTCCCTCTTGTTCGCGTGGCGACCGCACACGTTTCTTTTTAAAGGTGCAAGATGGTTGCGACTATTTCTGCTCTTATTGCACCATTCCTTTTGCGCGTGGACGAAGCCGCAATGGTAGCATTGCTTCGTTGGTGGAGCAAGCACGCCAAGCAGCAGCCGAAGGCGGTAAGGAGATTGTTTTGACAGGTGTGAATATTGGCGATTTTGGTAAAACAACTGGAGAAACATTCTTCGATTTGGTGAAGGCACTCGACCAGGTAGAAGGCATTGAACGATATCGTATTTCTTCCATCGAACCCAACTTGCTGACCGATGAAGTGCTCGATTACGTTGCGCAATCCAAACGCTTTATGCCTCATTTCCATATACCTTTGCAGTCGGGTTGCGACGAGGTGTTAAAGCTAATGCGTCGCCGCTACGACACGGCTTTGTTCGCCTCGAAGGTGCAACGCATCAAGCAATTGATGCCACATGCATTTATCGGGGTGGATGTAATTGTGGGTACACGCGGCGAAACGCCCGAATATTTCGAGCAAGCACGCAACTTTATCCAATCGTTGGATGTTACACAATTGCACGTGTTCAGCTATTCCGAACGCCCAGGCACACAGGCATTGAAGATAGATTACGTTGTGTCGCCCGACGAAAAGCATCGCAGAAGTCAACAACTGCTCGATATTTCCGATGCTAAAACGCAAGCATTCTATCGCCGTCACATCGGACAGGTGATGCCCGTTTTGCTCGAACGTTCAAAGCCTGGCACGCCGATGCATGGCTTTACGCCCAACTACATCCGCGTGGAGGTGCCTCGCAACGATGCGCTCGACAATCAATTGGTTATGCTGCGCTTAGGCGAACTGAACGATGATGCTACCGCTTTGATGGGTGAATTTATAGATTAACGAACTATGGAGAAAGTTGCAATCGTCATATTGAATTGGAATGGCCGGGAGATGCTCAGCCGCTATCTCCCTTCGGTACTAGCCTCGGCCGGTGTCGATGGTGTAGGCGTGTATGTGGCAGATAATGGTTCTACCGACGATTCGGTGGCGATGCTTAGACGCGACTTTCCGCAAGTACACCTTATACTATTAAAAGAGAATCACGGCTTTGCCGAAGGTTACAACTTGGCGCTTCAACAAGTGCATGCCGAATACGTGGTATTGCTAAATAGCGACGTAGAGGTGAACAAAGGGTGGCTATCTCCTTTGCTTGCTTACATGGATGCCCATCCCGAAGTGGCGGCTTGCCAACCGAAGATACGCAGTCTTCGTCAGCCAAGTTACTTTGAGTATGCTGGTGCGGCTGGAGGATATATCGACCGCTATGGCTATCCTTATTGTCGCGGTCGCATCATGGATAAGGTAGAAGAGGATAGGGGACAATATGATAGCGTTGCACCTGTGTTTTGGGCTACCGGTGCAGCTCTTTTCATTCGTTTAAAGGATTATCGTGAAGTTGGCGGATTGGACGGCCAATTCTTTGCACACATGGAAGAGATTGACCTTTGTTGGCGACTTCGTGCGCGTGGTCGTGGCGTGGTGTGCGTGCCCGATAGTGTTGTCTATCACTTGGGAGGCGCAACTTTACAGAAAGAGAGCCCGCGTAAAACCTTCCTAAACTTCCGCAACAACTTGCTGATGCTTTACAAAAATCTACCCGAGGCAGAGTTGAAGCACGTAATGCGTGTACGTACTTGTTTGGATTACATTGCCGCATTGAAGTATTTGCTGACGGGCCAAGTGGCTCATGCTCGTGCGGTGCTTCAAGCCCGACGCGAATACAAAGCATTGCGCTTAAAATACAAAACTGCCCGCCAAGAGAATCTTCAGCGAGCAGTTTTAACAGAAATACCCGAACGTAGCAATTTTTGCTTCTTGGTTAAGTTCTATTTAAAGGGGAAACGCACTTTTTCTTGCCTATAAGTTGTTGGCTTCTTGGCGTTCAATAATCACTTCTATTGTTGTGGTATCTATATCTGCCCCCATCGGAGGATTGCGTTTGGATAGTTTCAAAGCAATCTGTTCAATGGTAGGAAAATCCTTGAACAAGCGTTGGATGATACGGTTGGCAACATGTTCAATCAGTTGCGAAGGTATAGCCATTTCTGCTTTAATACGTTCGTACACTTCGGCATAATTCACCGTATCTGCCACATCATCGCTCACCATTGCTTTACTCACATCTACCTTTAGTCGTACATTTACGATGTATTCGTTGCCCACAACTTGTTCTTGCGGCATCACTCCGTGGTAGGCGTAGAAGCGTAGATTTTCTATTCTTAAATAGGTGGTCATGCTTACTTACTTAATTGCTTCGAGCAATTGGTCGCAGATGCTCTTCATGCCGCTTACGGATGGGTGCCCGTTTTGCTTTTCAATGTCGTGAAGTTCGATGAGCTGAACGTTGTAGTGCTTGCACACTTCGCGGAACGATTCGTTAATCTCTTCTCTCAACTCTGAGTTCAAGATTGAATAGATTTCAGCTTTAGGGTAGCGCTTTTGCAAGGTATCCAACAAGCAAGCAAGGGCAGGACGGAAACTTTTGCAATCTTCTTTTGTCCAATCGGCATATTGGTATTCACCGATAGGCGAACGCGCCCATGCATCGTTGGTGCCACCGAAAACGAAAATAATATCGGGCGAACCAAGCAAATCTACACGTGAGGTAAAGGCCGATTTCGATGAATCCATTCTGCCATATCCGGTGCCGCAAATGGTTGTGCCGCCCCATGAGTCGTTCTTTTCCAATTCGTATCCTTTAGCCTTGATATACAGGCTCCACCACATTTGCTCTACATCCTTTACGTCGTTGTTAGCATCGGGGTAGAATGGTGCATAATTATCGGGGATATATCCTTTATAAGTAGAGTACGAGTCTCCAAGAATAGATACTTTTTTGGTTTGTGCATTTGCTACAAAGGCAATGGCCAATAGTAGTGTTAAAGTGAAAATCTTTTTCATGTTACTATCGTTTTTTTTAAGGTGAAAACTATAGTTGTTTTTT
>JAGBWA010000013.1 GCA_017630035.1 Bacteroides sp. | reverse complement strand
TCTGACGAATAATTGCGAACGAAGGCCGAGCCATCGGAGAGCAATGCCACCATCTCAGTACCTTTATCATCGGCCTCCCAGTTGAAGACAAGGCTACCGCTGCCATTGGGGTCTGCCCATACGGCACGGGTAGAAGGCTCATCAGCACTGCTGAAGGTAAGCTGCTCATATTTGCTCACGCTTGGCTGCTCGGGGACGTCGGGCACGATGTCGTCACTGTGGCATGACGCAAGGAATCCTGCTACAGCAACAGCCATCGCTAATGTTTTGAAAAATCTGTTCATATCATTTTCGATAATTTGTGTTAGTAACCAAAATCCGTATCGTCACTATCGGGGCTACTGCCTGTAATGCCATCGCTGCCGGAAAAACCTATCTCCACTTCCACTTCGATTACCTCTACCATAGGAGGCTCGTACAAAATGTTCTCTTTCATTTTCTTAATCTTACTATATTTTTTATACTTAATTACTTTTTAATGAAAAAAATACGGCGTTACGGATAAGGCACAATGAGTGCCGACCGATAACGCCGTAATATGATGATGCAATGCTTCTACAACCACCACACGGAGGGGCGGAGCAGTATTCATGACATATTTTACCAAAACTTTCATATTCTGGCAGCTATCAAAATGCTTGTATATCATAGGAAAGTTGCTCATTTTTATCTGTTAATGCGTATTTAACTATGCAAAAATAATTATTTATTTCAAAAACTGCCTTTTTTTAGAAGAAATATTAGTCTAAAAGTAGGATAAATAGTGAAAGGCCACGTTAATATTGGTACTATTTCCAAACATCTCCCATCTTTGTACCGTAAATATAGTTTTGATATACCATGTCCCAAGAAATATAAAAAATGATGGGCTTCCTCGGCATCGGTAACAACCCAATGGTAGGTTGTACAGTAGCTTGTGCGGTTGACGTTGTTTCAAAACGCAGCTAACCACCCACAACCACGCAGCAAATCAATCTTCCCCACGCAGCATACGAGTGCTATGCCCGCAGCAAACGATTGCTAAGCTGTGGGCTCAAACCAATATGCTTCGCGCTCATTCCAAATTGCTTTGGGCGAAGGACGCGGAGGAACTCTTCGAAATGATTGTTCTTCATCTTCTTTTGATGATGATTCTTCTCTTCTCTATTCTTCTCTTCTCTTACGCGCACGCGCGAGGAAGCATACACTTCGTTGTTGTTCAGATAATTATCTATATTTGACATCTTCTGCGTAGGCTCTGTGTAGCTCCTGCACAGACTCTGTGCAGCTCCTAAGCAGACTCTGCGCAGAGCGTGTTTAGGACATGCAGACGTTGATTGCAGAACAGAATTCGTTTCCTTAAACAATGAATAATCGTTATTTTTGAGATATAAATAGAGACATATTGGCACTATCGTTCTAAAAATTCGCCAACTTCTTTTATCTTTGTGCCATGAAAGAAGAAGTAAAGCTACATATCTACTCGGCCGACCTTACATCCGAGCTAAACCTTCCGTATGTTGATGGCGGCATTAAAGCTGGATTTCCCAGTCCTGCTCAAGACTATTTGACTGAATCGATAGACTTGAACAAAGCCTTAATATTCCACACCGAAACTACCTTTTATGCTAAAGTATCTGGCGATTCCATGAAGGATGCCGGCATTAACGATGGCGATTTGGTAGTTATCGATAAATCATTAGAGGCACAAGACGGCGATTATGTGGCGGCTTTTATTGATGGTGAGTTTACATTGAAGCAATTTAAGTTGGACGAAGCGAATCATTGCGCATGGCTAATACCCGCTAATGAAAACTACAGCCCCATTAAAGTAACTGAAGATAACGACTTTATGGTGTGGGGCGTAATAACTTCTTGCATTAAGCGTTTCCATAAATTTTAAACGAGATGGAACTCTTCGGGCTTGCTGATTGCAATAACTTCTACTGCTCGTGCGAAAGGGTGTTTCATCCCGACCTCATAGGCAAACCCATTGTTGTATTATCCAACAATGATGGTTGCGTTATTGCCCGCTCCGAAGAGAGCAAGGAGTTGGGGATTAAGATGGGCGATGTGTTCTATCAAGTAAAAGAGAAACTTGAACAGAATGGCGTGGCCGTTTTTTCGTCGAATTACAACCTATATGGCGATATGAGCCGCAGGGTTATGTCGCTTCTTTCGCGCTACTCCCCCAAAATTGACGTCTATTCCATTGACGAAGCGTTCCTCAATCTCAGCGGAATGGGCACATCGGCACAACTTACGGAGTATTGCAAGAAGATGGTTAAGCACATCAAGAAGGGAACCGGAATACCTATTTCACTGGGTATTGCACCGACCAAAACTTTAGCAAAGATGGCATCGAAATTTGCCAAGAAGTATAAAGGGTATGAAGGTGTATGTTTAATCGATACCGACGAGAAGAGGGAGAAAGCATTGAAGCTTTTTGATGTTGCCGATGTTTGGGGCATTGGCCATCGAAGTGTGGACAAACTGAATTACTACGGCATTAAAACCGCTTGGGATTTAACGCAGAAATCAGCATCTTGGATTAAGCGAGAGATGAGCGTTACCGGTGTACGCACTTGGAAGGAGCTTCGTGGTGAGAGTTGCATTAGCATAGACGAACTTCCCCACAAACAAAGCATTTGCACAAGTCGTTCGTTTGCCGAACAAGGATTGAACAAACTGGCCGATGTAGAAGAGGCAGTAGCCAACTTTGCTGCTCAATGCTCTCGAAAACTTCGCGAACAGCACACCGTTTGCCAATCGATAACCATCTTTGCACATACAAGTCGTTTCCGCGAAGATTTACCACAGAACTATATTTACCGAACCATTCAGCTTCAAGTTCCTACTAACAATTTGCAAGAAATTGTATCGATGGCCGTAAAAGCATTGAGAAACGATTGGAAGGAAGGTGATAGTTATTTTTACAAGAAAGCCGGTGTTATTGTATGGGGCATCAGTCGGGACAATGCCATCCAAACAAACTTATTTGATACGATTGATAGGGAGAAACAAGCTGCTTTGGCAAAAGCAATCGATGAAATAAACCGAAAGAACGGACACAACAAAATTCGCGTAGCCGTTCAAGGCAACGAAAAGGGATGGCAACTGAAAAGAGAATATATCTCCAAGCAATATACCACCAATCTTAATGATGTGATTGTGCTCAAGGCAAAATGAGTTTTAAGAATTTAAATTCTCCTCGAACATCAAATAGTGACTTTCGTTCATGCCCAGTTGGTGGTACACTTTTTGAGCCGAAAAGTTCGTCTTGTCCACATAGAGGCGGATTTGCGATACATGGTTTGCCTTTGCCTCTTCTTTTAGTGCAGCATACATGGCTCTATACACTCCATGCTTTCTATATTCCGGCTTCACATAAACGCTTTGCACCCACCAATACCATTCGTTGTTCCAATCGCTCCATTCGCGCGTCAGCATCAGACTTCCAATGGCTTTACCATCTACCTTGGCCACCCAATAAATGCCCTTCATCTCGTCGTGCATAGCGGCGGTTACACCCTTTGTCACTTTATCTATATCGAGAAGACACCCTTCCGACTCCATGGCCATATCTGCTTGAAATTGAACGATGCTCTCTATATCGCCCACTTCGCCTCGCACTATTTTATAATCTATATCTTTCATAATCTGTTTTTCGGATAGGCAAAGGTACAAAAAATATGAATGCTGAACAACAAATAGTTCACGGCTGAAGAACAAACACATCAGACGCAAACAACAAATTGTTCAGAAACAAAAAACGAATAGTTTGCATATATAGTATTTTATCTGTAGTTTTGTAAAAAAGAAAACAATTGGGAAGATGGAACAGATAAAAAGAATTCGTAGCATGGAGCGATTGTTCGACTTTGCATTGAAAGCCATCAAGGAACTTTCTATGAACAACGAACATCGCCAAAAATTGGAGGAGGCCATTGAGATACTTTCGGCATACTACGGCAGCAATGATTGGAAGCAGGATTATGCCGACGACGAAGCCGGGCGTTTGCCTAAAGATTTGAAACGTGGTGTACTTTCCGAAGATGGCATCTGGAATTTATTATCCGATTGGAAAGCGTTGAATTCAAAATAATTACTATATTTGCAACAGAACTAATTTTAAACCGATTTTAACCATGAAACAGAACGTTATTCGTAATTTAGCTATCGTGTCGAGCCTATTAATGGCAGGCAACCTCTCGGCACAGAATCCAATCATCCAAACAATGTATACCCCCGACCCCGCTCCGTATGTGTACAACGACACTGTGTACCTCTTTGTGGATCATGATGAAGACGATGCGCAATACTTCAGCATGAAGGATTGGTTGCTATACACATCGGCAGATATGGTGAACTGGACATACAAGGGTGCACAAGTTTCTACCGCTACTTTCAGTTGGGCTAAGCAAGGCGACAGAGCATGGGCGCAACAAGCTGTACACAAAAACGGAAAGTGGTATTGGTATGTTTGTTGCAACACCGCACAAGGCGGCGATGCATTGGCGGTAGCCGTAGCCGATAGTCCTACAGGCCCATGGAAAGATGCCATTGGCGGTCCGCTTGCTACAGGATGGGGATACATTGACCCAACCATTTTCATCGACGATGATGGCAAGGCATATCTATTCTGGGGAAACAAAGGTTTGTGGTATGGCGAGCTGAACGATGATATGATTTCGTTCAAGGATGGATACAAGGAAGTACCTGGCTATCACGACCCAAAATCGTTTGGCGAATTACAATCGAAAATGAATTGGCAAAAAGGCGAAAATGAAATGATGACACAATTTGAAGAGGCACCTTGGGTAACTAAACGTAATGGTATGTACTACATGTCGTATGCTGCCGGTGGCGTGCCCGAATACATGGGTTACTCTACTGCACCAACCATTCATGGACCATGGACATTCCGCGGACGAATTATGGACGAAGCGAAAAACAGCTTCACTATTCACGGTGGTGACATTGAATTCAAAGGCAGAAACTTCATGTTCTATCACAATGGTCTGTTGCCTAATGGTGAGGGCTTCCGCCGCTCATCGAGCGTAGAAGAGTTTACTTTCAATGAAGATGGTTCTTTCCCATTTATTCCATTCACCAAAGAGGGTGTGAAGGAGCCTATCTGCAATTTGAATCCTTACAACCGTGTAGAGGCTGAAACAATCGCTTTCTCGTACGGGTTGAAGAACGACCGCTTGGCAGGTACTCACCACTACATCACAAGCATCCACACAGGCGATTGGATTAAGGTGCGTGCCGTAGATTTCGGACAAGAAGGTGCACCAAAATCGTTCTTGGCATGCGTAGCAAGCGAAGAAGATGGTGGACTAATTGAGGTAAGACTGGATGCATTGAATGGAAACGTTATAGCAACCATCAAAGTGCCCAACACCGGTGCCGAAGATGCTTGGAAAGAGGTGGAAGCGCAAATCCGTTCGAGACGACCCATCAAGGGTGTGCACGACGTGTACTTCCTGTTCCGCGGTGGCGACAAGGAGCTTTACAACTTCGATTATTGGATGTTTAGAAAGTGATTAGCTATTAGTGATTAGTGATAAAAAAAAGAGATGCCGCGGCATCTCTTTTTCTTTTTCTATTTCTATTATCTAGTAGCTAGTCATTAGTCACTATCTTCAATTCTTTGTCCGAAATAAAGGTGATGTCGTTCAAGATAATCACTTCGCGAGTGCGTTCAGGATTGTCTGTACGGAAAATCAAGATACCCTTACCTGCTAAGAGGAAAGAGTACATGTAGGTGATGCCAATGCCTTCGTCGCTGAGAATCTTCACCGCATCGGCGGCACGACCAGGTTCGTTGTCGAGTGTAATAGCAAAAACATCGCTCAAAGCAACCGATATGCCGGCATCCTTCAGCACAGCATAGGCACGTGAGGGTTCGGAACAGATGATGCGGTAAATGCCATATTCCACCGTATCGGCAATGGTAGAGGCCACTAATTGTATCTTGGCTTCTTTCAGTAGTTGCAACACTTTCAACAAAGTGCCCGACTTATTTTCAATAAAGATAGATAGTTGTTGGATAGTCATATTAACGGGATGCTTTAAAACGTTTTTCTCAAATCTTTCACTCGTACGGCTTTACCTTCGCTTTGTGGAAGGGTTCCCTTAGGCACAAGTTTTACGTAAGGTGTCACCAAGATTTCGTCCTTCAACAAGCGGGTGATTTCCCTAGTCAGCGTTTGCAGACGACCATAATCGTCGGTAAAGAGTTTGTCCAATTCCACCTCCACAATCATTTCGTCGTTGGTATCTTGCGTGGTGAGGGTGATGAGGTAGTTGCTCGACAACTCTTTGAACTGCATCAAGATGGTTTCTATCTGTATTGGGAAGATGTTTACACCCTTTAGGATAATCATATCGTCGCTGCGTCCTTTCATGCGGTCGAGGCGTTTGTGATGGCGTCCGCAAGGACATTCGCCGGGGAGAATGCGCGTCAAGTCGCGTGTGCGATAGCGCAACAACGGCATAGCTTCGCGATTGATGGTGGTAAGCACCAACTCGCCTACTTCGCCTTCGGGTACTGGTTGCAACGTGTCGGGGTCTATTATCTCGACAATGTAGTAGTCTTCCCAAATGTGCAAGCCGTTTTGCTCTTGACATTCGAAAGCTACACCAGGGCCACACATCTCGGACATACCGAACGAGTTGTAAGCTTTCACGCCCATCAACTCTTCTATGCGGCGGCGTTGCTCTTCCGAGTGAGGTTCTGCACCAATAACCAACGTACGCAATTTGGTATCGCGACGGGGGTCGATACCCATCTCTTGCATCACCTCGTACATGCGAGTTACATAGCTGGGGATAGCATGCAAAGCGGTTGTACCAAAGTCGGTAATAAACTTCAGCTGACGCTTGGTGTTACCAGCAGCAGCAGGCACGGTGAGCATACCTAAACGCTCGGCACCATATTGGAAACCTAAGCCACCGGTGAACATACCATAGCCCGATGAGTTTTGGAAAACATCGCCCGGACGAAGGCCTACCATGTGCAAGCAACGCGCAACGGCGTTTGCCCACTCGTCCAAATCCTTTTGTGTATGAAGAATAACGGTAGGATTACCTGTTGTACCGCTCGACGAGTGCAAGCGCACTGCCTTTTCCAACGGCACCGATGCTAAACCAAACGGATAGGTATCGCGCAAATCTTGCTTGGTGGTGAAAGGTATTTTCTGTAAATCGTCTAACGAACGAATATCGTCGGGCGAGAGGCCAATCTCGGCAAATCGTTGCTTGTAGAACGAAGAATTCATGCAATGGTGAACGGTTTTCTGTAAACGCTCTAATTGCAATTTTTCAATTCCCTCGCGGCTTAATGTTTCAAGTTCTTTATGCAAATACATAGTCAAAAATCATTTTTAAAGTCGCAAAGTTAGTAAAAAGGTTTATAAACTAACATATTTTTCCTTTTTAATGCAAAAGTTTATTCATTTGCAAGCATTGTCAGTTAGTAACTCGCGCACATACTTCACACTTGCGGCATACTCCTCGTCGGTGGTGAGGTACTCTATAATCATTGGCATAGCTTTGTTTTCCGCTTCGGCAAGGCG
>JAGBWA010000062.1 GCA_017630035.1 Bacteroides sp. | reverse complement strand
ACGTCTGAACTATTTGTTGTTCAGAAACCATTGTCTGTCCCTACGTTGTGTGTACTATATTGGGTTCTGGGAAAAATGACAAAATGTCAAATCTGACATTTTGATTTTCAAACCGCGCGAGAATCGCTTATTTTGATGCAGGGTAAAGGTTGCTTCGAAAAAACGAAACGCGATAAGACTAAATCGTTAGCTCACTGCGCAATAGCGAAATCCTTACAGATATTCTACGCAAAAATCTGTTCGTTATTCTTACTTTTTACGCTACTTTTCGCACTTTCTGCTGAATGCTCGAAATGTTGCTTCCGAAATCACGCGTGATTTCCTCTGTAGATGCGGCACTTACGGCCGTAATCGCGGCACTTACGGCAATAATCGCCGAGGTTACGGCGATAACTACGCGTGATTCCGGCGATAATCACGCGTGATTTCAGAAGCAAGTTTTTTAACTCTTTTATTTAGGCCCATTTTTGCAAAAGTGCGCGTTAGTAATTTTGGTAAAATACAAACAATTTGCTTTGTTTGTGTCCGTATTGCTATTATTTTGTTTTCTTGTAGAGACGTCATAATATGGCGTCTCATTACATGCGGTTTCCGGAGACGCCACAATGTGACGTCTCTACTATGCGAAAAGTAAGCAATCTATACAACTCTACATTTCGTGTTTCTGAATCCATAATCGAGACTTTTTTATATTGATTGTGTTAAAATTGTAGAAATAAAGTGGTTTGTAAATTATACTTTCTATATTTGCAAAAACAAACTAAAATATTATTAACCAATTAAAACACACAATTATGAAAGTAAAAGTTATTGCAACGATGGTGCTTCTCCTTTCGTTATCGTTCAATGCAATGGGGCAAGAGGGTAAATACAATTTAGGTAGCGGATATCGCGGATTTGTAGAAGTGGATCAACTATTGGATTATGAAATAGTCTTCCTCTCGACGACTCATGGTTATCAATTCAATCCCCATATCTTTGCCGGTGCCGGTGTTACCTATATGGCTTCCATTGCAGGCGATGAATGGAACCTCAATGCTAACGTTCGAATTGATGCTACTACCAAAGGTAAGTTTATTCCATTCTTAGATGTGAAAACCTATATTTTGCCTAAAGATGATTACCTACTTAATATTCATCCTTCTATTGGTTGCCGTTACAATCATATAAATGTTAAGGCCGGTTATTGGAAGGTTAAGAATGCAGACGGAATCTTTACTATCGGCATCGGCTTCGATTTCGGCGGAAGAAAGAAAAAATAAAAATTTTCTTCTTTCCCATGCAGTAAAATCACACTTTTTGCGTCTTATATATAGGAATGATATTACTAACCAATTAAAACACAAACAATATGAAAGTAAAAGTTATTGCAACGATGTTGCTCCTTCTCTCATTGGCGACAAATGTAATGGGGCAAGAAGGTAAGAAGAGTTTAGGAAGCGGGTATCGCGGATTTGTAGAAGTGGGTCTTCCTGGTATTTCTACTACTCATGGTTATCAATTCAATCCGAATATATTTGTCGGTGTGGGTGTTGTTGGTATATCTTGGATGGGAGGGTCTGATTGGGCCGGTCTTGCAAATTTTCGATACGATGCCACTATCAAAGACAGATTTACTCCGTTCATTGATGTTAACACCTATATTGAAAAAGATTACGAATTTAATATTCACCCTTCAGTCGGCTATCGTTTTAAGCATTTTAATGTAAAAGTTGGATACTTGATGGATGGTGAAGGTGATGGGGGATTGACTGTCGGCATTGGCTTCGATTTCGGCGGTAGAAAGAAAAAATAAAAAAATCTTCTTTTCTATGCAGTAAAATCACACTTTCTGCGTCTAATAGATAGAAATGTATATTGTTGAACAATTAAAACACACAAACGTATGAAGAAGATTTTGATTCCATTATTTCTATGTTTAGTATTTGTAAACACAGAAAGTTTTGCCCAAGTTGAGTTTGGTATAAAGACGGGAGTAAGTTTAACTTCCATGTCCTTTGATGACAAAGATTATGGTTCTGAACATCCTGATTGGAATTACTATGTTGGTCCTGTTGTAAAGTTTGCATTGCCAATAAAGTGTTTAGACATTGAGGCTGGAGTTTTGTATGACTATAAAGAATCGCACGTTGAGGTTTTTAATGCCTCTGGTGGCGGATATTATAATTTTTATAATATTGAGCAGAAGCAACTTCTTATACCTGCCAATTTGCGTCTTGGATTCAGCCTGTTTAAGGATAATTTAGGATTCTATCTCTTTGCAGGACCTCAATTGGGAATTGTTCTCGAAGGGAAAGATATAAAAAAAGAAGATGGAAATTGGTCGCATAATAACTTCAATCTTGGTGCAAACTTTGGTGTTGGCACAACGCTTTTTAAGCATTTAGAGTTGTCTCTTGCATTTAGTGCCGATATTACCAAAACTGGTGAAGTGAAAACCAATAACAATAAAATAGCAGGTAAATTCGGGGCTTTACAATTAAATCTTGGTATTTATTTCTAAAAGCGGTAATCAATCCATTAGGGGATTATATAGAAATGGGGCGCATAACAAACTTGTTGTGCGCCCCATATTATTTATTGGAGTAATTCTAAATCAATTCTCCCGATGAACCTTTAGTAATCCACCGGTAGCAGTGTCGAACAGCACTTGGGTGCCGGAGTTTTTATTGAAGAGAACGGGCGATAGATATTCGATGCCGCCAAATTGTGACACGGGTTGTTCGTCTTCGAAAATCACTTGGTTGTTGTATGTCAATGCAATATGTGCACGGCCGGGTACGTTGTAAACAATACCGCTCAATGTCTTTTCTTTCTTCTTACTACCTTCTTCTTCGGGAGCGACAACGGGAATTTCGGGGTTCTTTAAGTCGGTGATTGTGATGTAGGCAGGCGCACCGGCCAAGTTGTCGTTCTCTACCATACCCAGTTTAGTGGAGAAACGGAAAGCAATGGCATTCTTTACTTCGCATGGGGTGAAACGGATGGTATGGCTCTTTTTCTCTTCGGTTCTGTTACCGATAAACATGGCCATCAAGGCTTGCTCTTGGTGGTTTAAGTTGTCGAGCATCAACTTCAATTGCGCTCCATCTTGTGGTAGGTTGTCCGATTCGCCTCTAACTAAGGCGTTCTTGCTTTCGCGGATTTCGTAAATCTCTTTAGCAATCAGTTCGGCCATCTTGGCACTCGAATTGGCCATCAAAATCTCTTCGGTAAGATAGCTGCTTGCATCGAACGTAATGGCATTGTTGTTGGTTGCCGGTTGTTGACTAACGGCTTGTTGCGGTGCCTTCTTTCCGCTGAAAGGCATATTGATGGAGCGAATAATGCCCTCTTCGGTTAGTTCCATCATAGGGGCACTTGTCTTCTCCTTCATCTTTACAAAATATACCTTCTCCTTATCGGGTACACCAGCCAACTCTATCGAAATGTTGTCGATGCTCCAATAGCTGCTTGGCTCTGACGATACATTGTTCATGCGTAAGAATTGTTCGGCATATCGGCATAGCTCGCCGGGCGTATAGGTGTGCTTGGTTGTTTCCACATTGATTATAATTTCTGTTTGTGGCAACATATACGTAACGCCATAATCCTTGCCTCGCATGATGCCGGCTGTAACTTCTGTTTGTGCTTTCATCGTGGCCACAGCCATTATACATAGTACTATTGTAGCGAATCTTTTCATATTTGTCATATTATGAGGTTTTCAGGTAGCAAAGTTAATTAACTTCTTTGGCTTACCAAAAAAAAATGCCATCTTTGCAACCTAATCGACGCAAAGAGTATGAACGAAGAGATTAAAAAAGCGTGTCAGGTACTGAAAGAGGGTGGCGTAATCCTTTATCCCACCGATACGATTTGGGGCATTGGATGCGATGCCACAAACGAAGAGGCTGTAAAGCGGGTGTACGAAATAAAACAACGTGCTGATAGCAAGGCGCTGTTGGTGTTGGTCGATTCGCCTGTGAAGGTCGATTTCTATGTGCAAGATGTGCCCGATATTGCTTGGGACTTGATTGAGCTGACCGATAAGCCGCTTACCATTATCTATCAAGGTGCGCGAAACTTGGCAGGAAACCTCTTGGCCGAAGATGGAAGTGTGGGCATTCGAGTGACGGACGAAACCTTTTCGAAGCGTCTATGCCAACAATTCCGTAAAGCCATCGTATCTACATCGGCCAACATTAGTGGCATGCCTTCGCCAAAATGTTTCTGCGAGATAAGCGAAGAGATAAAGGCTGCTGTCGATTACATTGTAGATTATCGTCAAGAAGAAACACAAGCACCCGCGCCAAGCAGCATCATCAAGTTGGGCAAAGGTGCCGAAATAGAAATTATCCGTAAATAACGTATGGCAGGAGAAAAAGAAAGTTGGCTACAGCGCTTCATTATTTGGCGCGAGAATAACATAAAAGAGAAACACTTCATCTTGGTGCTCAGCTTCTTGGTGGGTATCGGTACGGCCATTGCTGCTATTGTGTTGAAGTGGATGATACACGCTATTCAACATTTTTTGACCGAAAATTTCTCTACTACCGAGGTCAACTACCTCTACTTGCTTTATCCCGTTATTGGTATTGCTTTGGCCGGATTGTTCGTGCGCTTTGTGGTGAAGGATGATATCGGGCACGGTGTAACAAAGATTCTTTATGCTATTTCGAGCCGTAAAAGTCGCATTAAACGTCATAACACTTGGTCGTCTATCGTAGCCAGTTCCATTACCATCGGCTTTGGTGGTTCGGTAGGAGCCGAAGCACCGATTGTACTGACGGGTTCGGCCATTGGCTCGAATTTGGGTAGCCTCTTTAAGATGGAACATCGTACCTTGATGTTGCTTGTGGGTTGTGGCGCTGCCGGTGCCGTGGCCGGTATCTTCAAGGCTCCGATAGCCGGTTTGGTCTTTACACTCGAAGTGTTGATGATAGACCTAACCATGTCGTCACTCTTGCCGTTGCTCATTTCGGCCGTAACCGCTGCTACCGTTTCCTATATCACCAGTGGTACGGATGCAATGTTTAAGTTCCACTTGGATCAACCCTTCGAATTGGAACGTATTCCTTATGTTATTTTATTGGGTATCTTCTGTGGCTTGGTGTCGCTCTACTTTACCCGCGCCATGAACACTGCCGAGGGATGGTTTGCCCGCTTATTAACCCCAGGGCGAAAGTTGATTGTCGGTGGTATCATGCTGAGTATATTGATTTTTATCTTCCCACCACTCTATGGTGAAGGCTACGATACAATCGAACTCTTGCTGAATGGTTCGTCCAACGAACATTGGGAGAGCGTTATGAACAATTCGCTGTTCTATGGCTATAGCGAATTGTTGTTAGTCTATCTGCTTTTGATTGTGCTCTTTAAGGTATTTGCATCGAGTGCTACAAATGGTGGTGGTGGATGCGGTGGTATTTTTGCACCTTCGCTTTTCTTGGGATGTATATCGGGTTTTGTCTTTGCACATTTCAGCAACGACCTTTCGATTACTTCCTACCTGCCAGAGAAAAACTTTGCTTTGATGGGTATGGCCGGTGTGATGAGTGGTGTGATGCATGCACCGCTTACCGGTGTGTTCTTGATTGCAGAGCTTACCGGTGGATATGACCTCTTCCTGCCGTTGATGATTGTGTCGGTTAGCTCATACCTCACTATTATTATCTTCGAACCGCATAGTATCTACTCTATGCGTTTGGCCAAGAAGGGCGAACTGCTTACCCACCATAAAGATAAAGCTGTTTTAACATTGATGCATCTGGACAAGGTGGTGGAAACCGATTTCGTTACCGTTCATCCGGAAATGGATTTGGGCGATGTGGTTAAGGCCATCTCTTCTTCGCGACGTAATATCTTCCCCGTAACCGATAGTGAGAACAAACTGATAGGCATTGTGTTGCTCGACGATATTCGCAACATTATGTTCCGTCAAGAGTTGTACCATCGCTTCAATGTAAAACGTTTCATGACCTCGGCACCGGCTCGTTTGCTTAGTACGGACAGTATGGAGAATGTAATGAAGAAGTTCGATGATACCAATGCATGGAACTTACCGGTGGTGGATGAAGAGGGGCATTACTTAGGCTTTGTATCCAAATCGAAGATTTTCAATTCTTATCGTCAGGTATTGGTACACTTCTCTGAAGATTAAATTGTTACATTTTATTCTCCTCCTTCGGGAAGGAGGTGGTAGGTTTATCCTATAAGAACAAAGACTGCCACCACTATACCTATGACACAAAGCCATCGCAAGCGCGATAGCGAAAAGCCTTGTATATATAGGTATATGGCATGCAATAGCAAGTAGAGCAATAGCACATCTACCCAGCCAATTGCAATGTTATCGAACGATGCATACGGAAGAGACTCTATCCAATGCAACCCTTTGTGTTGTATCATCAACAACTTTTGAAGTGCCAATGCAACCCAACCTTGAAGGAGGGGGAAGGGTGCAATCAATAGCAAGGCAACGGCCAAATACATCACCAAGGTAACTAATGGAATAACCCAAAGATTGGTTAGCAAGAAGTGGGTGGAGAAACGGCCAAAGTAGTATATCACTAATGGTGCCGTGCCCAGCTGAGCCGCTATCGAAACGGCCATCAGACTCCATATCCTCTTGATGACGAACGAACGGGTGGGGCATAGTGCATTCAAACGAGGGAAGAATAGCAAAATGGCAAATACGGCCGAAAAAGATAGCTGAAAACCTACATCGAACAACCAAATAGGCTTGAAACAGAGCATGATGAAAGCCGTAAAGGCTACTACGTTCAAGGTCAGTGGCTCGTTGCGCCACAAACGTACAATGGCTAAAAGCGAAAACATGACAACTGCGCGCACCACCGATGGTGAAAGACCGGTAAAATAGGCAAAGCCACCCAATAAGCAAAGGGTGAGTAAAACAAGTAAGGGGCGAAGTGCTGGCCAATAACGGATAAGCAGGCCAAAGCAAACCATCAACAACCAAGCCAATAACCCCACATGCAAGCCCGATAACGCAAGCACATGGCTTGCGCCTGCCACCGAATAGGTTTCTCGAATCTCATCGCTCAAATGCTCTTTTTCGCCTATAGTCAAAGCTGTTAATACTCCCAATTCATCGCCACTAAAACCTAAACTATAGTAATAATTGGCTATCTTTTCCCGATAGCGATTGGCCTTCTCGCGCCAATTGTTGAGGCTATCTTTCCCAATAATTTTCCAACTATTCGCGGGTACATAGGCCGTAGCGGCTATGCCTTTTCGCTTCAAGTATCGGGCATAGTCAAAAACAATGTCGCCAAAGTTTTGGGGTGGTTGCATGCGCGCATTGATAGCCAATTGCTCGCCGCGTTGTAGGGTATAGCTGATTGAATCTTTAGGAAAGTAGAGTAAGCATGTGGGATGATGCGGTAGGGCGATGAGCGAATCGCCTTGTAGGTAAGCTAAGATGTCGACTTTGTATTGCACCGAGCGTTGTTTCTCTTCGGCATTGTCGCTTATCTTAATTAGACAAACTTGCTTATCGTTGGTAAAAGGAAAGGTGAGCGAGCGGTAGTGTAGCGACAAACAACCCATGCCCAACACAAATAGCAATGCCATGAATGCGCTTACGAAGCAACGAGAAAAGCGTCGATAACATAAACACATCCATAAGACGAGGGCAATAAGAATAGCTATCGTTGTGGCTGGGCTAAACGATAATGTTGTGTACTCACGGCACACAATTCCCAAAGCGAGTGGGAGTAGAAACCATAAGAAGGGATGTCGGTGCAACCCCGTTTGCATGTTGTTATTGCTTCAAGTTACGGATAGCTTCTTCGGGCGAAGCGGCTTTGAATACGGCACTTCCTGCTACAAGCACGTCGGCACCGGCTTCAATCAGTCGGGGTGCGGTTTCCATGTTCACACCGCCATCCACTTCGATAAGTGCAGTCGAGCCGGTTTCCTTAATCAACGCTTTCAGTTCGCGTATCTTGTCAAGGCTATGCTCGATAAACTCTTGTCCGCCAAAGCCAGGGTTTACACTCATTACCAACACCATATAGACATCTTTAATGATGTCTTTCAGCAACGATACGGGTGTAGCAGGGTTGATGGTAACGGCCGGTTGCATACCTGCTTCGCGAATCTGTTGTACCACGCGATGTAGGTGTGGACATGCTTCGTAGTGTACATTCATGATGTATGCGCCCAACGCCTTTACCTCGGGGATAAACTTTTCGGGTTGTACAATCATCAGGTGTACATCGAGTGGCTTTTGTGCAACCTTGGCTACCGCCTTCAGTACGGGGAAACCGAATGAGATGTTTGGCACGAACACACCGTCCATGACGTCGGCATGAATCCAATCGGCTTCGCTACGGTTTAGCATTTCAATGTCGGCTTGCAAGTTACCGAAGTCGGCCGATAGTATAGAGGGTGACACGAGAGTTTTCATAGGAAACGTTGTTTATTTGTGCTACAAATGTAGGAAAAACTTTCTATTTAACGCAAAAATCGTTGTTTATCTTGAATCCTCGAAGCAATTCGTCTGTTTTTAGGCGCTTTTTTCCGGGTAATTGTAGCGATTTTATGGCAATCCAACCATCGGATACGGCAACGTGTAGGTAGTTTTTACCATCGGTGTCGATAGCGCCTACGGGGTTGTTGTGTGCTTTTTCGATGCGATCGCTTTCGAATACCTTTAAGGTAAGCACATCGCCTTCGGGTTGGTGAAGTTCTGTCCAGGCGGCAGGGTAGGGTGATAGGCCGCGGATGAAGTCATATACTTGTTTAGCGCTTCTTGTCCAATCGATGCGGCATGTCTCTTTAAAGATTTTGGGTGCAGGCTTCAGTTCGCCCACCACGGCCATCTCCTCTTGCGGTATGCTCTTTACGCTTCCGTTCAAGATGGCATCGACGGTTTCCACAACCAACTTTCCGCCCAGCATCATCAGTTTGTCGTGTACAATGCCCACGTTGTCGGTTTCGGCAATGGGCACTTTCACCTGTTGAATCACTTCGCCGGTGTCAATCTCGTGTTGTAGGAAGAAGGTAGTGATACCCGTTTCGGTGTCGCCATTCATTACCGCCCAGTTGATGGGTGCTGCACCGCGATATTGGGGTAGGAGCGAAGCGTGCAGGTTGAAGGTGCCCAATCGTGGCATGTCCCACACTACTTGCGGCAACATGCGGAAGGCTACCACAATCTGCAAGTCGGCTTGCCAGGCACGTAGTGCTTCGATAAACGCCTCGTCCTTCAATCGTTCGGGTTGCAACAATGGCAATCCTTGCTCCAATGCATATTGCTTCACGGGTGAGAATTGCACCTTGTGTCCGCGTCCGGCCGGTTTGTCGGGCATGGTGATTACACCTACTACATTATATCCGCCTTCCACGAGGCAACGGAGGGATTCGACGGCAAAGTCGGGTGTCCCCATATATACAATTCTTAAATCTTTCTTTTCCATATTTACGCTAATTGTAGTGCGAAGATACTACAACCTGCCGAAATAAACAAATATATTTTTTCTGTGCTCAAACCTTTTTCTTATTTTTGCACGTTCAATTAAGAAACTATCACTATATGCTGACAAAGATAATCGACCAAAATAAGATTGACCGTTTTGAAAAGTGGCTCGAAAATGGAGAGAAGTTTGTAATCGTATCGCACGTATCGCCCGACGGCGATGCCATTGGCTCATCGCTTGGCTTGTGGCACTTCCTGTCGTTGCAAGGCAAGGAGGCACACGTCATTACGCCCAACGCTTTTCCCGATTTCCTTCGGTGGATGCCCGGAACAAAAGGCGTGCTTCTCTACGATAGTATGCGTGAAGAGGCCGATAAATTGATAGCCGAAGCCGACGTTATCTGTTGCCTCGACTTCAACGTCATCAGCCGCATCGACGAGATGGCCGATGCCGTTTTAGCATCACCTGCTCGCAAAATCCTTATCGACCACCACTTGAATCCTGGTGACTTTTGTAAAATAGTCATCTCGCATCCCGAAATGGCTTCTACTTCCGAGTTGGTTTTCCGCTTGATATGCCGTTTGGGTTGCTTCGACGACATTACTAAGGAGGCGGCCGAATGTATCTACACCGGCATGATGACCGATACAGGTGGTTTCACCTTCAACTCGAACAACCGCGAGGTATATTTCATCATTAGCGAATTGCTTTCGAAGGGCATCGACAAAGATGCTATCTATCGCAAGGTGTTCAATACCTATTCCGAAAGCCGCTTGCGCTTGATGGGGTATGTCCTTTCGCACATGTATGTCTATCGCAAGCATCACACTGCCCTTATCTCGCTCACCGAGAAAGAGCAAAGCCGCTTCAACTACATCCGTGGCGATAGCGAAGGCTTTGTAAACATGCCGCTTAGCATACGCAACGTTGTTTGTTCGTGCTTCCTACGCGAAGATACCGAGAAACCGATGATTAAAGTGTCATTGCGCTCGGTAGGTAGCTTCCCGTGCAACCAACTTGCTGCTGAATTCTTTAACGGAGGTGGCCACTTGAATGCGTCGGGCGGTGAGTTTTACGGCACCATGGAGGAGGCCAAACAACGCTTCGAAGAGGCTATCGAGAAGTTCAAACCGCAACTTTTAGCTTGCTATGCCGAGAAAAAATAGCATAGAAAGGTTAAAAGATACGAACTTTCTCCCTTTCTCCTTCTTATTTTCAATTAAATAGAATACTTTTGCACCCAAAATACGAACAAACATAACCAATGAAGAAAATTTTACCATTCATTTTTGCATTGATGGCAGTCTCGGCCATCTTCTGTGCTTGCGACGAAACAAAAACATACGCTGAAAAGATGGAAGAGGAGGACAATGCCATCGAAGCTTTTATTCGTGATAGCAGCATCACCGTAATATCGCAAAGCGAATTTTATGCCAACGACTCTGTTACCGACGTAAGCAAGAACGAATACGTACAATTGGCTAGCGGTGTGTATATGCAAATTGTTGATAATGGTTCGGAAAACCTTGCCGACACCATTCGTCCAAACGAAGTTGTATTGGTGCGATTCTCGGAATATAGCCTTTACGACAAAATGGTTACAGTTTCCAATTTAGAAACTCCCTACATGGTGGATGAATTCCGTTATACCGTTACCTCTTCATCTATCGCAGGTATCTTCTCAACAGCTACCGTTGGTGCTATGTACTACTATTATGGCTCAACCACCGTACCTGCTGGATGGCTTGCTGCTTTGGCATACATTCGCGATGGTGCACACGTAAAACTCATCGTACCCCATAAGATGGGACACGACAGGGCACTTAGCAATGTATATCCCTATTTCTATGACTTACGCAAGATTCAATTTTGGAGATAATAGTTTAATTTTGAATTATGAATTATGAATTTCTATCAGCAATCACAAATCATAAATCATAAATCATAAAATTTATGGCTTTAATCAAATCTATTTCGGGCATCCGTGGTACTATTGGCGGACAAGTGGGCGAAGGCCTCAATCCGTTGGATATCGTTAAGTTTACCTCGGCCTATGCCACCCTTATCCGTCAAACATCTACTGTAAAAAGCAATAAAATCGTCGTTGGACGCGATGCACGTCTATCGGGCGAAATGGTGAAGAATATCGTAGTTGGCACCCTCATGGGTATGGGATGGGATGTTGTTGATATCGACCTCGCATCTACACCTACCACCGAGCTTGCCGTTACAATGGAAGGTGCCGATGGTGGTATCATTCTTACCGCTTCGCACAACCCACGCCAATGGAATGCATTGAAGTTGCTCAACGAAAAAGGCGAATTCCTCAATGTGGCCGAAGGTCAAGAAGTGCTCCGCATTGCCGAGGCTGAGGCCTTTGAATATGCCGAAGTAGATAAACTTGGTAGCTATCGCAAAGATTTGTCGTACAACCAGAAACACATTGATAGCGTATTGGCGCTCGATTTGGTGGATGTTGAGGCTATTAAGAAAGCTAACTTCCGTGTGGCTATCGATTGCGTCAACTCAGTAGGTGGTGTTATCCTTCCACAATTGCTCGAGGCACTTGGCGTACAATCTATCGAAAAACTATATTGCGAGCCTACCGGTGACTTCCAACACAACCCCGAGCCATTGGAAAAGAACCTTGGCGACATTATGGAGTTGATGAAAGGCGGCAAGGCAGATGTAGCATTTGTAGTCGATCCTGACGTTGACTGCTTGGCCATGATTTGCGAAGATGGCAAGATGTATGGCGAAGAATATACCCTTGTTACCGTGGCCGACTACGTGTTGAAGCACACCCCAGGTAACACCGTGTCCAACCTTAGCTCGACACGCGCCTTGCGCGATGTAACTGCTAAGTATGATCAAACCTACTCGGCTGCAGCTGTAGGCGAAGTAAACGTAACTACCAAGATGAAAGAGGTAGGTGCCGTGATTGGTGGCGAAGGCAATGGTGGTGTTATCTATCCTGCAAGTCACTACGGCCGCGATGCATTGGTGGGTATTGCTCTCTTCCTCAGCCATTTGGCACACGAAGGCAAGAAGGTAAGCGAACTTCGCGCCACCTATCCTGCATACTACATGGCAAAGAATCGTGTTGATTTAAAGCCCGAAACCGATGTTGATGCTATTCTTGCTAAGGTTAAGGAAATCTATAAGAACGAAGAGATTAACGATATCGATGGTGTGAAGATTGACTTCCCCGACAAGTGGGTACACTTGCGCAAGAGTAACACCGAGCCTATCATCCGCGTATATAGCGAAGCCTTCTCGCCTGCTGAAGCCGAAGAGATTGGCCAACAAGTAATGGCGGTTATCGAAGAGTTAGCAAAATAATAAGCCCCCGTTTATAGATACTAAACGCCCCCTATGCTCCAAGCATAAGGGGCGTTTTATTTTAACTTTTAATTATTAATTCTTCCACCACTTTCTGAATCTCCGTTTCAAAGTTGGGGGTAAGGATGCCTTTGCCTATGCTTTCCTTAATCTCTTCCATGCTCCAAAAGCGGCCTCCGTCGGTCTCTTCGCTGGGGGTAATGGGGCCATCGTAAACGGTTTTATAGACAAAAACCAACTCACGTTCGCGCACCGAGTCGAAAACGTAGTGCATCAACTCTTCGGGTGTAAAGTCGGTAATGCCAAGCTCTTCGCGCACTTCGCGCCTCAAGGCCATCTCCACGCTTTCGCCCAAATCCATGTGTCCGCCTACGGCTGTATCCCACTTGCCCGGTTGGATATCCTTCCACATGGGGCGCTTTTGCAGATACAACTCGCCCTGCTTGTTGAATACGTGCAGATGCACTACGGGGTGTAGCAAGCGGCTACCGTTGTGACACTCACCGCGTGTGGCAGCTCCTAAGATGTTACCCTCTTCATCTACCAAAGGGAACATTTCGTTGTTATTGTCGCAATTCATGTTATTCTATAATCGTTATTCATTTATTAATAGTGACGAATCGCCGTAGCTCAAGAAACGGAAGTCGTTGGCAAGGGCATAATCGTATATCGTGCGCCAATCGCCTTTCACAAAGGCCGATACTAATAATAATAAGGTGCTTTGCGGTTGGTGGAAGTTGGTGACGATGGCCTTCACTACGCGGTATTCGTAGCCTGGCACAATGATGATTTGCGTGCTGCTATGTAGTGCTTCCAAGTGGTGTTTGTCAAGGTGGCTAAGCAACGCTTGCAAGGCATCGACGGTGCTTGGCCATACAACACCCTCTTGGTAGGGTTGCCATTGGGTGACGTGCAGTTGCTCTTCCGTCAATTCGCCGTGTTGAATAAGGGCAGCCCCCATGTGATAAAGGCTCTCCAATGTGCGCACCGATGTAGTGCCCACAGCAATGGCCTCACCGCCATGTGCAATCAGCTTTTCTATGGTTGAGCGATTCACCGAGATGTACTCCGTGTGCATCTCATGTCCCTCAATCTCTTCGCTTTTTACCGGCTTGAAGGTGCCAGCACCCACGTGCAATGTCACCTCATCCTTCTCAATGCCAACCTCTTGCAAGGCATCCAATACGCGTGGTGTGAAGTGTAAGCCTGCGGTTGGTGCAGCCACCGAACCTTTAATCTTTGAATAGACGGTTTGGTACGTCTGCTTGTCGCTCTCTTGTGTCTCGCGATTCAAGTAGGGTGGGATAGGTAGCTCGCCAAACACCTCAAGGATGTCGGCAAAGGTGATGCTGGGGTTATCCCAACGAAAATCTATCCAATGACTTGTGCCGCGACACTCGCCTCGTTCGGCGGTTAGTGTAATGGTTTCGCCCTTCACCACCATTTCGCGCTTCAGTGCTTCCCCTTTCCACTTCTTCAAGTTGCCCACCATGCATAGCCACGCGCTATGCTCCGTTTGTTGGAAGTTCAGTGCATAGTCGTTGGGCAAGATAGGCTCCAAGCAAAATACTTCGATAAGTGCGCCTGTCTCTTTGCGGAAGTGCAGGCGTGCTTGAATCACCTTGGTGTTGTTGAACACCATCAGCGGCCCTTTGGGTAGCAACGAAGGTAGCGAGGTGAAGCAATCTTGTACTACTACACCTTTTTTATATACTAACAATTTCGATTGGTCGCGTTCGGCAAGCGGAAATTTGGCTATGCGCTCGTCGGGTAACGGATAGTTATAGTCGCTAATGCGTATATGACGTGGGTCTTGTTTCATAACGATGAGTTGACAAATTCGTGGCAAAAGTAGTGAATATAATTGCAATTTTGTACCTTTGCATGCTAAAAGAATAATTTATGATTGTTTGCATTGTCGAAAAACCTGCTGTGGCTCGCGAAATAGCCGATGTTTTAGGGGCTAAGACGAAGAAAGAGGGATATATCGAGGGAAATGGGTATCAAGTGACGTGGACGTATGGCCACCTTTGTACTTTGAAAGAACCTCACGATTATACCCCCGATTGGAAGTCGTGGCGTATGGATTATCTGCCCATGATGCCACCACGTTTTGGCATCAAGCTTATCAGTAACCCCTACTACGAAAAGCAATTTCGCATCATCGAAGGACTGATGCAACAAGCCGATATGATTGTGAATTGCGGTGATGCCGGCCAAGAAGGTGAATTGATTCAGCGTTGGGTAATGCAAAAAGCCGGTGCCCATTGTCCGGTAAAGCGTCTGTGGATATCGTCGTTGACCGAAGATTCTATCCGCGAGGGCTTCCGTCAGCTGCACGATGCCGGTGAATATCAATCACTATACGAGGCAGGCCTTTCGCGTGCCATTGGCGATTGGCTATTAGGCATGAATGCCACCCGCCTATACACCATGAAGTATGGTCAAAACAAGCAAGTACTCTCCATCGGGCGTGTGCAAACACCTACGTTGGCGCTCATCGTAAACCGCCAACAAGAGATAGAAAACTTTGTGCCCAAGCAATATTGGGAGTTGAAAACCACCTATCGCGATGTCACCTTCTCGGCAGTGATACGCAAAAGCGACGAAGAGCTGGCGTTGGAGGTAGAGAAACTGAAAGAGAAAGCCGAGAAAACTGGCAATACATTCGATGCCGCTGAGGCAATGAAGCAACTCGAGGCCGATAACCCAGGCATCGACCCCATCCCCGATAGCATAAAAGGAGAGGCATTGCTCGAAAGCATTCGCCCGTTGCCCTTCATCGTCACCGACGTGTCGAAGAAACCCGGCAAAGAGTATGCCCCCCACCTGTTCGACCTTACCTCGTTGCAAGTGGAGTGTAACAAGAAGTTTGGCTACTCGGCCGAGGATACATTGCGTATCATCCAATCACTATACGAAAAGAAGATAGCCACCTATCCGCGTGTAGATACCACCTACTTAAGCGACGACATTTACCCTAAATGCCCTGGCATTTTGAAAGGATTGCGTGGCTACGAAACCTATACCGCACCGCTCGATGGTATCAAATTGCCCAAATCGAAGCGCGTGTTCGATAATTCAAAGGTGACCGACCACCACGCCATCATCCCCACCGGTCAAGCACCTACCAACCTGACCGATATGGAGAAGCGCGTGTTCGACATGATTGCTCGTCGCTTCATTGCTGCCTTCTATCCCGATTGTAAGGTGGTGACCACCTCTGTGCAAGGAGTGGTGGATGAGATACCCTTTAAAACCTCTACCAAGCAGATACAAGAGCCTGGATGGCGTGCCGTGTTTAGCAATACTACCCAAGAGGAGAAAGACGAAGAGATGGAAATCCGCCAATTCCCCGCGTTTGTCAAGGGAGAAAGTGGCCCACATACTCCCGAGTTGATTGAGCGTTGGACACAACCACCCAAACCCTATACCGAAGCCACCCTGCTACGTGCTATGGAAACGGCAGGTAAGTTGGTGGATAACGACGAGCTGCGCGAGGCATTAAAGCAAAACGGCATTGGCCGCCCATCTACCCGTGCGGCTATCATCGAAACACTGTTCAAGCGTAACTACATCCGCCGCGAGCGTAAAAACTTGGTAGCTACCCCCACGGGTGTCGAGCTGATAGGCATCATCCACGAAGAGTTGTTGAAATCGGCCGAGCTAACCGGCCTTTGGGAAAAGAAACTACGCCAAATTGAGCAAAAAACCTATAGTGCTGCGCAATTCTTGGAAGAGATGAAGCAGATGGTGGCCGAGATTGTGCAAACAGTGAAAACCGATTATAGCAATCGCCACATCACTATCCAAGAGGCTGTCGAGGAGAAAAAAGAGAAGAAGACAGCAAAAAGCACACCATCGGCAGATAAGCCCAAGAAGCGTGCCCCACGCAAGGCGGCCGAGAAACCGCAACCCGTCGCCACCGCCTCCGACAACCTCGTTGGCACCCCTTGTCCGCTATGTGGCAAGGGCACCATTATTAAAGGTAATACCGCCTATGGCTGCTCGGAGTGGCGCAATGGATGTACGTTTAGGAAGAACTTTGGGTGAGTGCTGAGTTGTGAGTTCTGAGTGCTGAGTTAACTCATCACTCATAATTCAAATGAAATTCCACCACAGCCTCGATGCCCTTGCGGATAATGTCGAGTGGCATATTCTCGTTGGGCGAGTGGATGGCATTGCTTTCAAGGCCAAAGCCCATGAGCACCGTTTTAATGCCCAGTACCTCTTCGAACGTAGCAATGATAGGTATGCTTCCGCCACGACGCACGGCCAATGGCTTCTTGCCAAACGCCTTTTCAAACCCCTTTTCGGCAGCTTTGTAGGCAGGTAGCGAGATGGGACAAACATATCCCTGTCCGCCATGCATAGGCGTCACCTTCACCTGCACGGTGTCGGGTGTAATGTTTTGTATGTAGTCGGCAAACAATTGCGAAATCTTATGATGATCTTGGTGGGCCACCAAGCGGCACGACACCTTGGCAAACGCCTTCGATGGCAACACCGTCTTCGAGCCTTCGCCTGTGTATCCACCCCAAATGCCACAAACATCGAACGATGGGCGGCAACTATTTCGTTCAAGAGTGCTATAGCCCTTCTCGCCAAATAGCGCATTTACACCGATGGCTTGCTTGTACTTCGCTTCGTCGAATGGTATGCTTGCAATCATTTCGCGCTCGGCTTGAGGCACCTCCTCCACGTCGTCGTAGAAGCCCGGCACGGTGATGCGTCCGTTGGCATCCACCACTTGGCTCAGCATTTGGCAAAGCACGTTGATGGGGTTGGCCACGGCACCGCCAAAGTGGCCCGAGTGAAGGTCACGATTTGGCCCTGTCACCTCAATCTCCCAATAAGCCAATCCGCGCAAGCCGGTAGTGAGCGAGGGTAGGTCGGCGCCAAGCATACTGGTATCCGACACTAAGATAACGTCCGCCTTCAGCAACTCCTTGTTTGCTTGGCAAAAGCCCTCCAAGCTGGGCGAGCCAATCTCCTCTTCACCTTCAAAGATAAACTTCACATTGTGCGTCAGCAAGTTGTTCTTCACCAAGTATTCGAACGCCTTTACCTGTATAAACGCCTGCCCTTTATCGTCGTCGGCACCGCGTGCATAGATGCGTCCGTCGCGCACTTCCGGCTCAAAAGGGTTGCTCTTCCACAACTCAAGCGGCTCGGCGGGCATTACGTCGTAGTGCGAGTAGATAAGCACCGTTTTTGCATCGGGGTTCACCATCTTTTCGCCATACACAATGGGGTTACCGGCCGACGGCATGATTACCGCCTTGTCGGCACCGGCATCCATTAATAACTCTGTCCAGCGTTGGGCACACGCCAACATGTCCGCTTTATGTTCAGGTTTCGCACTAATACTTGGTATGCGGATGAGGCTGAAAAGCTCGTCCAATATCCTTGTTTCGTTCTTTGCTATATAATCTTTCATAGTTCTGAGTTGTGAGTTCTGAGTTCTTAATCGCTAGTAGCTAACAAACAGTAATCCAAAATCGTCATAGCCGCCATAGCCTCCACAATGGGCACTGCGCGCGGCAAAACACAAGGGTCGTGACGACCTTTCGCTTTCAACACGGTTTCGTTGCCATCCTTGTCCACGGTAGGTTGCTCCATCAGCACGGTAGCCACCGGCTTAAACGCCACGCGGAAGTAAATATCCTCCCCGTTGCTGATGCCCCCCTGTATGCCACCCGAGCGATTGGTACGTAGTGCAATCTTACCATTGTTATTATAGAAAATATCGTTTTGTTGCGAGCCGGTAAGCTCCATGCCGCCAAAACCTTGACCATATTCAAATCCCTTAGCCGCATTGATGCTAAGCATAGCGCCTCCCAAGGCTGCATGTAACTTGCCAAAGCAAGGATTGCCCAATCCTACGGGACACCCTTTGATGACACAGCTCACCACGCCACCTATCGTGTCGCCAGCCGCCTTTACCTCGGCTATGCGTGCCGCCATCTCCTCCGCCTTCTGGGTATCCGGACAACGCACAGGGTTGCTCTCGATGAGGCTTAAATCGTATGCCGTATAATCACTCTCCAAGCAGATAGTGCCCACTTGCGAGGTATAGGCCGTCACCTCAATGCCTCGTTGCTTCAACGCCAGTTTCGCCAGCGCACCGCCCACCACGCGGCTGATGGTTTCGCGTGCCGACGAGCGTCCGCCGCCACGATGGTCGCGCACACCATACTTAGCCGTGTAGGTATAGTCGGCATGCGATGGACGGAACACATCCTTCATGTTGTCATAGTCGGCCGAGTGCTGATTCTCGTTCCACACAATAAAGCCGATGGGGCACCCAGTAGTTATCCCTTCGTAGATGCCCGATAGGAACTCCACCTTGTCGCCCTCTTTGCGGGCAGTGGTCAGTGCCGATTGTCCCGGGCGTCGTCTGTCAAGTTCCGCTTGAATAAACGCTTCATCTACCACAATACCGGCCGGCATGCCATCTATCACGCCGCCAATGCCTTTGCCATGACTTTCTCCGAAAGTGGTTAGGCGAAATATATTTCCAAATGAGTTGAACATGAAATCAGTTATGAGTTGTGAGTTATGAGTTGTGAGTTATGAGTTAACTCAAAACTCATACAAATATAGATAGTTTATTTTATACAGCAAAAAAAAAGCAGTATCTTTGTGCCAATTAACCTACATTCCTATGACAAAAGAAGAAAGAGAACCACTCATCTCCCTTGTAAAACGCGAAGTAGTGCCCGCCATTGGTTGCACCGAACCCATCGCCGTAGCCCTCTGTGTGGCACGCGCCACCGAAACCCTTGGTCAGACACCTACCCACATATCCGTAAAGCTTAGTGCCAACGTGCTGAAAAACGCCATGGGCGTAGGCATCCCCGGCACCGGCATGGTAGGCCTCCCCATTGCCATCGCCCTCGGCTCGCTCATCGGCAAGTCCGCCTATCAGCTCGAAGTGTTGAAAGACATTACCCCCGAGGCCGTAGAGCAAGGCAAACAATACATTGCCCAGAAGCGCATACACATCGCCCTGAAGAGCGACACCGCCGAGAAGCTATACATCGAAGTCACCTGCCAGGCAGGCGAGCAACAAGCCACCGCCATCATTGCCGGCGGCCACACCACGTTTGTCTATGTGCAGCAGAACGAAATCGTGTTGTTGGACAATCGCACCCCCGCTGCACAAGAAGAGTCGCGCGATGCCATTCAGCTCACCCTGCGCAAGGTGTACGACTTTGCCACCACCGCACCCTTGGACGAGATACGCTTCATCCTCGACACCGCCCGCCTGAACAAAGCCGCCGCCGAGCAATCCTTTACCGGCGATTACGGCCACGGCCTTGGCCGCTTGTTTGGCGATGGCAAGGTGCAGCAACTCATGGGCAACAACACCTTCTCGCACATCCTGGCCTATACCTCGGGTGCGTGCGATGCCCGTATGGCAGGTGCCCTTATCCCCGTTATGAGCAACTCCGGTAGCGGTAACCAAGGCATCTCAGCCACCATGCCCGTAGTCATCTATGCCGAAGAAAATGGCAAGAGCGAAGAACAACTCATCCGTGCCCTTATGCTCAGCCACCTCACCGTCATCTACATCAAGGAAAGCCTTGGCCGCCTCTCTGCTTTGTGCGGATGCGTAGTAGCCGCCACCGGCTCGTCGTGCGGCATCACCTGGCTGATGGGTGGAGAATACCAAGAAGTCAGCTTTGCCGTACAAAACATGATAGCCAACCTCACCGGCATGATTTGCGATGGTGCCAAGCCCAGCTGCGCGTTGAAGGTCACCACCGGTGTATCCACCGCCGTCCTCTCCGCCGTTATGGCTATGAACGGCCGTTGCGTCACTTCGGTCGAGGGCATCATCGATGCCGATGTAGATCAAAGCATTCGCAACCTCACCAAGATCGGCTCGTGCGGCATGAACGAAACCGACAACCTTGTGCTGGATATCATGACATCCAAGTAATGCATCCCTTTTGTGGTTATTTTTTTGAACATTTAATTTGTTGTTCGTGAAATACCTCTATGAAATTTTCCTCGTGAGAGAAATATATAGCCTTCACGAGGAAAAATTTTTTCTCTCACGAGGAAAAAATAATTGTTCAGTGCAGCTTTTTATAAGAAATGGAGTGAAAATGGTAATTCTTTAATACAATATGCATAAACAAAGAAAGGGTTATGTCGTCGGAACATAACCCTTTTTCTTATGTGTGTGTAGTGCCATTATTCGCAATCGCCACAGCAACCACCGCCACATCCGTGTTCGTGGTCGCCACAACCGCCACCGCAGCTATCGCATCCGCAGCTGCATCCACCACCGCTCATGTAGCGTGCCATTTCGGCAAGCTCTTCGTTGGTAGCCGGACGGCTCTCTACGATTTCGCCCACGAAGTTGAGGTCGCAACCTGCCATAGGGTGGTTCATGTCCATTACTACTGCATCGGCTTTTACTTCTACTACGCTACCGTTTACGCGTTGACCTTCGGCGGTCATCAACGGAATGACGGCACCTGGCACTACGTGCTCGGTATCGAACTTGCCATCTATCTCGAAGATGTGCTTGGGGAGGTCGAACACGTGCTCGTCGTCGTATTCGCCATAGGCTTCGGCACAAGGAATGGTGAAGTCGAACTTATCGCCTTTGTTCAAATCGCGCACTTGCTCTTCGAACGAATCGAGGGTGAGACCTAAACCTGAAATGAATTGGAAGGGGTGATTGACAGGTGCTTCTTCGGCAAAGTCGCGTTCGCCCTCTTCGATGGTGTATAGCTTGTAGGCTACGGTGATGTACTTATGTTCCATTGATTTATGATTTATAATTTATGTTTTTTTGATTTGGCGCAAAGGTACGAATATTTTTTGAATTTGGTGCGTATGTGATAAATTAACACTATTCGACCTTGATTTTATCGCTTTTTTTAAGTTTATTCGTGATTTTTTCATCAAATTGTTTGCTAATATTAAAAAATGACTTACCTTTGCAGCTGTTTATAATAAAGAGCTAAAATGATGCTACACGTTAATATTAACCTATCAGTCTTACACATTGGTCGCGTCGTGGTCGTGGTGCCCGGGGTGTGAGAAAGGTGTATATGTGTTGTGTAGCGCAATTGTAAATGGTATATAGGCCTTTCTCAATATGTTGAGGAAGCCTTTTTTAATAAAGAGAAGAATATGAAACATCGATTACGCAGTGCAGTGTGTACCGAAGGCCGACGAATGGCCGGAGCGCGTGCCCTTTGGGTGGCCAATGGCATGAAACGCGAGCAGTTTGGCAAGCCGATTATTGCCATTGTGAACTCGTTTACGCAATTCGTACCGGGGCATACCCACCTACACGAGGCTGGACAGATTGTGAAGGCCGAGATTGAAAAGATGGGGTGCTATGCGGCGGAGTTCAATACGATTGCCATTGACGATGGTATTGCTATGGGTCACGACGGCATGCTATACTCATTGCCCAGCCGCGATATTATTGCCGACTCGGTGGAGTATATGGTAAATGCACACAAGGCGGATGCGATGATTTGCATCAGCAATTGCGACAAGATTACACCGGGCATGATGATGGCCGCCATGCGATTGAACATTCCTGCCGTGTTTGTGTCGGGTGGACCGATGGAGGCGGGCAAGTGGCGTGGCGAAAAGCTGGACTTGATTGCTGCCATGGTGAAGGGTGCCGATGCAAGCGTAAGTGATGAGGAGTTGGCCGAGATAGAGAATCGTGCGTGTCCGGGTTGCGGATGTTGCTCGGGTATGTTCACCGCCAACTCGATGAACTCGCTCACCGAGGCTATTGGCTTGTCGCTACCGGGTAACGGTACCATTCTGGCTACGCACACCAACCGCGTAGAGCTGATGAAGCAGGCGGCACGACAGATTGTGAAGAATGCCTTTGCCTACTACGAAGAGGGCGACGAGAGTGTGTTGCCGCGTAGCATTGCTACCCGCGAGGCTTTCCTTAACGCCATGACGCTGGACATTGCCATGGGCGGAAGCACCAACACTATCCTGCACTTGCTGGCGGTGGCACAAGAGGCGGAGGCTGAGTTTACGATGAACGATATCAACGCCTTGAGCCGCAAAGTGCCTTGCTTGTGCAAGTTGGCACCCAACACGGTGAAGTATAGCGTAGAGGATTGTGGACGCGCAGGGGGCATCTTGGGCATCCTGGCCGAACTGGCTAAGGGCGACTTGCTTCACTTGGATTGCAAGCGTGTAGATGGCGCTACGCTGGGCGAGGATATTGCGAAATATGACATTACTAAGGATACTATAGACGAGGAGGCGGCTCGCATCTATGGCACTGCACCGGCCGATGTTTTCTGCAACAAGCTGGGCGCGCAAAGCTGCACATGGCCAACCCTCGACACCGACCGCGCCAACGGCTGCATCCGCTCGTTGGAGCATGCCTACACCAAGGATGGTGGATTGGCGGTGCTCTTTGGAAACATTGCGCAAGATGGTTGCGTGGTGAAGACAGCGGGCGTGGACGAAAGCATTTGGAAGTTTTCGGGCCCAGCCAAGGTGTTCGACTCGCAAGAGGATGCGTGCGAAGGTATCTTGGGTGGAAAGGTGCAAAAGGGCGACGTGGTGGTGATTACGCACGAAGGTCCGAAAGGCGGCCCTGGCATGCAAGAGATGTTGTATCCTACCTCTTATATAAAGAGTATGCACATGGGCAAGGAGTGTGCGCTGATTACCGACGGACGCTTCTCGGGCGGCACATCGGGATTGAGCATCGGACACATCAGTCCCGAAGCTGCAGCTGGCGGAAACATTGGTAAGCTGGTGGATGGTGACATCATCGAGATTGACATCCCTAACCGCACCATCAACGTGAAGCTGACCGACGAGGAACTGGCGGCACGCCCCATGCAACCGCTGAAACGCAACCGCGTGGTGAGCAAATCGCTACGAGCATATGCGCAAAGCGTTAGCTCGGCAGATAAAGGGGGAGTGAGGATTATTGATTAGTAGTCAAGTAGTGAGTAGTCAAGTAGTCAAGTAGAAATGTAGGGGCAGGGTTTGCCTACCCATGTAGGGACGTAGCGTGCTGCGTCCGCATAAGCATAAAGAACAGAATAATATGACTGACAATATGATAACAGGTGCTGAAGCATTGATGCGTTCGTTAGAGCATGAGGGCGTGAAAACGCTATTCGGATACCCCGGCGGAAGTATTATGCCGGTGTTCGATGCGCTATACGACCATCGCGATACATTGAACCATATCTTGGTGCGCCACGAACAGGGTGCCACACATGCCGCACAGGGCTTTGCACGCTCGTCGGGAAAGGTGGGTGTCTGCCTCGTGACAAGTGGCCCGGGTGCTACAAACACCATTACCGGTATTGCTGACGCCATGATAGACAGCACACCGATTGTGGTGATTGCCGGACAGGTGGGTACCGGTTTCTTGGGTACAGATGCTTTTCAAGAGGTGGACCTCGTAGGCATTACGCAACCTATCACGAAGTGGAGCTACCAAATACGTCGCGCTGAGGATGTGGCGTGGGCAGTGGCACGCGCCTTCTACATTGCACAAAGCGGACGACCTGGTCCCGTAGTGCTTGACTTTGCCAAGAATGCACAGGTGGAGAAGGTGGCTTATACACCCGCTAAGGTGGATTTTGTGCGCAGCTACTTGCCGGTACCCGAAATGAATATGGAGGCCATTAAGCAGGCCGCACAACTGATAAACGAAGCTGAACGCCCGTTGGTATTGGCCGGACAAGGCGTTGAATTGGGTAATGCCCAAGCGGAATTGCGTGCCTTTATCGAAAAGGCTGATTTGCCCGTGGGACGCACCTTGCTGGGACTATCGGCTTTGCCTACCGACCATCCGCTGAACAAGGGTATGCTGGGTATGTATGGCAACCTGGGCCCCAATGTGAATACCAATAACTGTGATGTGCTGATTGCCGTGGGTATGCGTTTCGATGACCGCGTGACGGGCAACTTGGCTACCTATGCCAAGCAGGCAAAGATTATTCACTTCGATATTGACCCTGCCGAGATAGACAAGAACGTGAAGACCGACTTGGCGGTGCTGGGCGATTGTAAGCAAACACTGGCGGCTGTGACCGAATTGCTGAAACCGGCTACGCACAAGGCGTGGATAGAGAGCTTTACTCCCTACGAACAACAGGAGAAAACGGCCGTTATCGACCGTGAATTGCATCCCGAAGGCGATGAACTGAGCATGGGCGAGGTGGTGCGTGCCGTGAGCGAAGCTACTCAAAACGAGGCCATCTTGGTGACCGACGTGGGACAAAACCAAATGATGTCGGCACGCTACTTTAAGTTTACCAAAGAGCGTAGCATCGTTACATCGGGCGGACTTGGCACAATGGGATTTGGATTGCCGGCGGCTATTGGTGCCACCTTTGGACGCCCCGACCGCACCGTGTGTGTGTTTATGGGCGATGGTGGCTTGCAAATGAATATTCAAGAGTTGGGCACCATTATGGAGCAACAAGCACCGGTGAAGATGATTTTGCTGAACAATAACTACTTGGGCAACGTGCGCCAATGGCAAGCGATGTTCTTTGGCGGACGATACTCGTTTACACCGATGATGAATCCCGACTATATGCAGATAGCTGCAGCGTATAACATCCCTTCGCGCAGGGTGATGAAGCGCGAAGAGCTGGCCGATGCTATCCAAGAAATGCTTGCTACAGATGGCCCCTTCTTACTGGAGGCTTGCATCATGGAAGAGGGTAATGTATTGCCGATGACACCTCCGGGTGGCTCGGTGAATCAAATGCTTTTAGAGTGCTGAGTATGGAGAAAAAATTATATACGATAATCGTACATTCGGAAAACTTTGCGGGTTTGCTGAATCAGGTAACTGCAGTGTTTACACGCCGACAAATCAATATCGAGAGCTTGAACGTGTCGGCATCTTCTATCGAAGGAGTGCATAAATATACCATCACCGCATGGGCGGATGAGGACACCATCGAGAAGGTGACCAAACAGATAAGCAAGAAGATTGATGTGTTGCAGGCAAACTATTTTACTGACGAGCAAATCTATCAACACGAAATTGCGTTGTATAAATTGGCTACACCCGTGTTGGAGGGAAAACCCGAGGTGTCGAAGATTATACGCAAGTATGCTGCACGCATCGTAGAGGTGAATCCTGTCTTCTCTATCGTCGAGAAAAACGGCATGAGCGAGGAGATTTCCTACTTGTACGAGGAGTTGCAAGCGCAAGAATGTGTGTTACAATTTGTGCGCTCGGGACGTGTGGCCATTACCACCAGTTGCTTTGAGCGTGTGAACGAATTCTTGGCCGAACGTGAGGCGAAATATCAACGAAGTAAAGGACTGTAAATGAGTAAAGATAATAAAATAGGTGTATACAACTTCGTGGCCGAGCCTTTTCATGTGGATTTTACCGGAAAGCTCACCATGGGCGTGTTGGGCAATCACTTGTTGAATTGTGCCGGCTTTCATGCGGCTGATAGAGGATTTGGCATTGCCGAGCTGAACGAAAACCACTATACGTGGGTGTTGTCGCGCCTTGCTATCGAGTTGAACGATATGCCGCGTAGGTACGAACCATTCAGCATTGAAACCTGGGTGGAGAGTGTCTATCGCCTCTTTACCGATCGCGACTTTGCATTGGTGAACAAGGATGGTGAAACTATTGGCTATGCACGCTCGGTGTGGGCGATGATGAGCATGGAGACACGCAAGCCGGCCGATTTGATAGCGCTGCACGGCGATGCATTGGGCGATTATGTGTGCGACAGAGAGTGCCCCATCGAAAAGCCGGGACGCATCAAGGTGGCACAAGACGAGCCTGTGGCCGACTATGTGACAAAGTATAGCGACATCGACATAAATGGGCATGTGAATAGCATAAAGTACATTGAACATGTGCTCAACCTCTTCCCTATGGAAACCTTCGAGGCGAAGAATATTCGTCGCTTCGAAATTGCCTACGTGGCCGAAAGCTACTATGGCGATACCTTATTGTTCTTTAAGGAAGAGAAAGAGGATGGCTCGTTCGATATCGAAATCAGAAAACAAAATGGCGATACTCAAGAAGTTATTTGCCGTTCAAAAGTAGTGTTGATATAATATATAAATCATAAATAATAAATCATAAATCAAACGAATTATGGCACAAATGAATTTTGGCGGGGTTATTGAAAATGTAATGACCCGCGAAGAGTTTCCTTTAGAAAAGGCTCGTGAGATATTGAAAAATGAAACAATTGCCGTTATCGGTTATGGTGTACAAGGCCCAGGTCAAGCATGCAACTTGCGCGACAATGGTTTCAATGTAATTGTTGGTCAACGTCCAGGTAAGACTTATGAAAAAGCAATTGCAGATGGTTGGGTACCAGGCGAGACATTGTTTAGCATTGAAGAGGCAGCAGAAAAGGGTAGCATCGTAATGTGCTTGCTTTCGGATGCAGCCGTAATGAGCGTATGGCCTACATTGAAGCAATACCTCACACCAGGTAAGGCACTCTACTTCTCACACGGATTTGCGATTACTTGGAACGATCGCACTGGCGTAGTTCCTCCAACTGATATCGACGTTATCATGGTGGCACCTAAAGGCTCGGGTACTTCACTTCGCACTATGTTCCTCGAAGGACGCGGATTGAACTCGTCGTATGCTATCTATCAAGATGCAACAGGTAAGGCTATGGATAGAACTATTGCATTGGGTATTGGTATCGGATCGGGCTACTTGTTCGAAACTACCTTCATCCGTGAAGCTACTTCCGACTTGACTGGCGAACGCGGCTCGTTGATGGGTGCTATTCAAGGCTTGTTGTTGGCTCAATACGAAGTGTTGCGCGAAAATGGACACACTCCTTCGGAAGCCTTCAACGAAACAGTAGAAGAACTTACACAATCGTTGATGCCTCTCTTCGCTAAGAATGGTATGGATTGGATGTATGCTAACTGCTCGACTACAGCTCAACGTGGTGCGCTCGACTGGATGGGCCCCTTCCACGATGCTATCAAGCCGGTAGTAGAAAAGCTTTATGCCAACGTGAAGTGTGGTAACGAAGCTCAAATCTCTATCGATAGCAACTCAAAACCCGACTATCGCGAAAAGTTGGAAGAGGAGTTGAAGGCATTGCGTGAAAGCGAAATGTGGCAAACAGCTGTTACTGTGCGCAAACTTCGTCCTGAAAACAACTAATCGGTTATTTTAACTCGCTTATATATGGCCTACACCCATCGGTGTGGGCCTTTTTTGTTTATTTAAGATTGTTACGAAGGAGCGTGTAAGCAATTTATGTTATCTTTGCATCCAAACTTAATACCAATTATTTATGAAGAAAACCTTTTTTATAATGCTTGTGGCTGCTTTGATGTGTGTAGGTGGCGTGCAAGCACAATCGACAAAGCAAACGCATAAAGTGCATGAAAATCCTACAATCGTGGCCGATGCCCCATTGTTCGACGCCTTGCTGTTGCCCTTCCGTGGAAAGACGGTGCTGGTAGATATATGGGCTACTTGGTGTGGCCCTTGCCGACAAGCCAATGCGGCTATGAAGCCAGTGAAGGAGGAATTGAAGGATAAGGATATTGTGTACTTGTATGTTACCGGTGAAACATCGCCCCTTGCCACTTGGGAACAGATGATTCCTTCGTTGGGTGGCGACCACTATCGCGTCACTGCTGCTCAATGGAAGAAGTTGGGCAACGAGTTGGGATTGCAGGGCGTGCCTACCTATTTTATCGTTGATAAGTCGGGTAAGGTGGTGTTTACGCAAGTGGGCTTCCCTGGTGCCGAAACAATGAAAACACAATTGCTTAAAGCTTTGAAATAACTCACTATGGAGCATCTACAAATAGCTACCGGAAGCAAAGCTGATAAGTATGCATTGTTGCTTCGCCAAGTCGATGCGCTTTTTCAAGACGAGCCCGACATGATTGCACGCATGGCCAACGTGAGTGCTATGCTTCATGAAACGTTTCACTTTTGGTGGACGGGCTTCTATCGTGTGCAAGCCGACGAATTGGTGCTTGGCCCCTTTCAAGGCCCTTTGGCATGCACGCGCATTAAGTATGGACGTGGCGTGTGTGGCACGGCTTGGAAGGAGGGCGTTACGCAAGTTGTGCCCGATGTTGAATTGTTTCCTGGACATATTGCTTGTAGCTCGGCATCGCGTAGCGAGATTGTAGTGCCTTTATACAAAGATGGTCAAGTGATTGCTGTTCTTGATATTGATAGCGAACACTTGGCCACCTTCGATGCCACCGACCAATACTATTTAGAGCAATTGGTAAACAAGTTCTGAGTTTACTCAGCACTTATTTTTGGCAGGATTTCTTCTTCAAAGATAGTTCGTTCAATCAACCGATAGTGCGGTTGGTAGGTTTCCGAATATTCGGGGCTATGGTGCATCACATATTCGCCTTGATTAAGTAATGCTTCGATGGCTTGGCTATCGCTTTCAAAGCGGGGAAGTGTCTTGCTCAATCCCATCTTTATTATCGTATCTTCTATCTCTTTCCAACGTATTTTCCAATCATTGATAGCGGGTAGCTCAAAGCATGTAGCACTTCGCAAAAAAGCATCGAGGAAGGTGTCGAAATCAACATATCCGCGTTTAATAACATCAAGGTTTACGCGCACAAAACGTCCCTCTACGCCAATAGGCTCGTATAGCGTTTGGCTTTCGCTATTCATTGTTTGTAGCTCATAGCGCAAATAGCGTGCGGCCGATGTGGTGTCGGGCACTAAATGACCCGGCCCGAATTGCTCTTGGAAGAAGTTCTTATACAAATCTTGCAACGTAGATGCTGGATGGCTCGCCATCTGTCTGCCGATAGCTTGCTCGATGGTTGTTTCTTGTTTGCATGCCACAAGCAAGAGAAACGATGCTATGATAAATAAGGTGCGTTTCATGTATCGAGGGTGTTGATGTAATGGATTAATGTTTTATAGAATGGATGATGACTTAAGGTAGCGGCCTCGCCCAAAATGACCAACTTCATGCGTGCGCGAGTCATGGCTACATTCATGCGTCGTAAATCGCCTAAGAAACCTATCTGTCCCTGTTCGTTGGCACGTACTAACGAGATGAACACTACATCGCGTTCTTGTCCTTGAAAACCATCCACGGTGTTGATGGTAAGCAAGTGGCGATAGGGGCGTAGGGTGGCACTGTTTTTTACCTTTCCGCGTAGGTATTGCACTTGTGCCTTGTAGGGCGAGATGATGGCAAAATCGATGCGCTCGTCCAAGATGCGTTTTCCGCCAATACGCTCGATATAGGCTTGTAGCTTGTCGATAAGCAAGTCGGCTTCCGATTTGTTGATGCGTCCAAAGCTATCGCCCACAAACTCTTCCTTAAACTCCATTTCCGAAGTATCTATCCACGTGATAGGCCTATCCCAATCCAAGATGCCGCGGTGTTTTACATCAGGCGCGGCCTCTACTTGGTTGTCGTAAAACCACTGCGAGGAGAATCGCATGATGGCCTCGTGCATGCGATATTGCACCTTTAATAGCGATACGCAACCGGGTTTGTTCGATGCAATCTTCTCCATTAGTGTGCAATCAAGGCCACCTCGTGCGGCATCGTAGCATTTGATGGTTGGGGGTAATTGACAATGGTCGCCCGCCAACACTACACGATCGGCCTTGCGGATGGCTATCCAACAAGCTGCTTCGAGTGCTTGTGCTGCCTCGTCGATGAAGAGTGTGCCAAAACGTCGCCCACCAAGCAGGCGGTGATTGCTACTTACCAGTGTGGAGGCTATGACGTGTGCCGAGTCGAACAATTCGGTGTTTATTTGTAGTTCGAGTGCGGTGGCGCGGTCACGCAATCGGCTCATGCGGTTGCGCAATGCTTCGCGTTCGCTATAACTCCCTCTTCGCCCTTGTCCGCCCAATTGGCGTAGCTCTTTGCGGATACTCCAAAGCTCAGGATAGGAGGGGTGACTTTCGAATCGATGCTCGTAGGTAAAGGATAGCATCTTGTCGTTTACGCGCGTGGGGTTGCCTATGCGTAATACGTTTACACCTCTATCTACCAACTTCTCCGATATCCAATCCACCGCCATGTTGCTTTGTGCACACACCAATACTTGCGGCTCGCGATGAAGGGTTTCGTAGATGGCTTCTACCAACGTAGTTGTCTTGCCTGTGCCGGGAGGGCCATGTACAATGGCTACATCGCGTGCACAAAGTACGCGATTCACGGCATGCTCTTGCGTTGTATTCAACCACGGAAAGCGTACGGGGTATAGCTCACGAAAACCGGCTTTAAGGTTACTACCTAAAAGTATGTCGCGAAGTTCGGCCAGGCGATTGCCTTTGGCACGTAGCACATCGGCCAGTGCCTCGAACATGGTGCGATAGGATGTTTCGTCGAAGAAAAGTTGTACGCCCAATCGCTCGGCAGCTTGTACATCTACAATACTACCAGCCCCTGGCATCACTACCACCATGCGTGTTTCGTCGGCATAGCTCACCGTGGCGGTGAAGTTATAGTAGGTTAAACTACCATCGGCACTTTGGCGAAAGAAGCACACCGGGCGGCCATATTCAAAGTTGTGCTCAATGTCGAGGTCTTCCGAGCGGTTGACCTCCAACACTAACTGATTCAGCGAGTTGTAATAGCTTCGTCCTGTGCTGACTGGATACCAACAGAGGCCTCGTTTCACCTTGCGCGCCACGCCCATCGTTTCCGTTTGGCGTTTGAATTCCTCCTTTTCATACTCATACTCCATGCGTAGCAACAGCTGTTGTTGTTGCAAATGAAGGATGGGGCTATTGGTTTCCGTTGCTTTCATGGTGCGAAGATACAATTTTTTTCACTATCTTTGTTACAAAATAGCAATTGCTTCGTTTACCCTTATGAACAGACACCCGAATAGATGAGTGAAGAAACCCTAATATCGACTTTCGACCGCTTGCGTAAACGCTTGTTGCACTTGGCTACAAGCTATTTACACTCGTCGTACGACGCCGATGATGTGTTGCAAGATGCTTTCTGTCGACTATGGCCGCGTGCCGATAGCTTGGATACGCCGCAAGTGGCAGAAGCGATGGCCGTGACAACGGTGCGCAACCTCAGCATAGACGAATGGCGACGACGCACGACGCGCGAAGAGGTGGAGTTTGATGCCGAACGCGACACCCGACTAAGCGAATCGCCGGTGGAGGAGATAGAAAGGCAAGAACGATACGAACAACTGAAACTACTCATCGAAAAAGAGCTATCGCCCGTGCAACAACAGATACTTCACCTACGCGAATACGAAGAGTTGGAAATGAACGAGATAGCCGAAAGGGTGGGGATGACACCGGAAAATATACGCGTAAACCTATCGCGAGCAAGAAAACGAATAAGAGAAGCATATCAAGAAAGGAGAACAATATATGAAGGATAAAGCATACTGGAAGGCACTGACCGAACGATACTTCAATGCTGAAACTACTCGTAAAGAAGAGGAGGCATTGAAAGTATTTGCCGCATCGACTACCGACCCCGACTTCGACGAGCTACGTGCCGTGATGGGCTACTTGGCCGTAGGACGCAAGCAACATGCGGCAAGCAAAGCATGCACAAAGCAAACCGCCACTCGTCGCATTGCGCTTTATACTCGTGTGGCCGCCGCCGCTATCTTCCTCTTGATAGCATTGCCGTGGGGATACCACCAATGGCAATACCAACAAGAAAACATTTGTGTGGCTTATGTGAATGGTGAACGCCTGACCGATGACGATGAAGTGATGCGTTTGATGAAAGAAACGTTGTTGGCCATTAACGACGAAGAACCGGAAACGATTATGGAAAAGCAACTGAGTAACCTTTTTCAAACCATAGAATAAAACTAAAACTGAACGATATGAAACGACTCTATTTAACCCTGTTTACCCTAATGCTTGTGCTATCCATGCAAGCACAAGAGGGGTTGCTGATAAATGTTTGCTTTGATCAAGATTTCCACAATTGGAGAGATGTGAACGAAGTTGTTGTAAAAGGGAAAAAGTTGAAACCCTATAATTTGACACTCTTCCGAAGCATTACATTGAAAAATGCGTCCGATAAAGCCATTGAAATAGAAGAACGCTTGTTGAAGGATGCTGAGGATGCCGTAGAGATGAAATCGGCTTCCTGGGGTAAACGATTGTACTTTGGTTTCTATTGCTTGCCTCCTCGCGCTAACGATAAATTACGATATATCTTCTATCGCAATACCAATGCTAAGAAAGATGCTAAAAGCAATGAGGTAACCCTTGTCTATATGGAAGGCTATGCCACCCTCGATGAAATAGAAAAAATGTTTAAATAAAAAATACGAACGATAATGAAAACAAGAAACTTTTGGCTGATGGTAGCCATGATGGCTATGGCCATGCAACTGAATGCACAACAATTAGATACCATTGTTTTTGAACATCCCGATAAGGTAATTATAGGTACTTATAACGATCAAATACGAAAAGTGGTGGTGGAAAAGAGCGAAGATAGTAAAAGTACAAGCTTTGAGATGTCGGTTTACGATGACCCCGTTGTGATAGAGAAACATACGAAGGATTGGGATTTCAATATCCCCTTTGTGAAGAAAGAGATGCCAGTGCGTCGTCATCGCAATGAAGCACGTCTTGGTGGCCTTGGCATTGGTTGGGTAACCGCCTTGAATGCACCCGAAGGCATGAATGTAGATATGGGGGCTTCGTATGAATTTATGGGGCCGCGTTTAGAGTGGCGATACTATCCCAACTATACCGGCCTTAGTTTTTCGTGGGGTGTTGGGTTGAATTGGAAAAACTACCGCATGACGGGATTGACACGTTTTGTGAAAGAGGATAATCAAGTGAAATTGGCGGATTATCCCGAAGGTGCAGAGGTGAAGTTTTCGCGCTTGAAGGTGTTCAGTTGGACAATGCCCTTTATGCTAAACTACGACTTTAACCGCAAGATTGATTTCAGTTTTGGCCCGGTATTGAACTTCAATACACACGCCAGCCTTAAGACACGCTATGTACTCGATGGAAAAAAGGAAAAAGAGATGGCTAAGGATTTGCATCAAAACCGCGTAACGGTGGATTTGCTTGCTACCTTTGGTGTTGGCTCGATAGGAATTTATGCCAAGTATTCACCTTGCAAGGTGCTGAATACCGACTTTGGCCCTGACTTCCGAGGCTTCTCGGCCGGTATGACGATTTGGTGGTAAAAAAGAGTGCTGAGTTGTGAGTGCTGAGTGCTAAATTAACTCACAACTCATAACTCAGCACTCAACATTAAATAGAAAGTGCGCGAAGCACGTTTACTAACTCCTTCTTGATAGGCTTGTCGTTCTTAATGGCCTTGTTGAAGGGGACGTAAACAATCTCGTCGTGATGAACACCCACCATAACATTGCGTTGGCCATCCATGATAGCATCGATAGCAGCAGCACCTAGGCGGCTTGCTAAGATACGGTCGTGTGCCGTTGGGCTACCACCGCGTTGCAAGTGACCAAGGATGGTTACACGTACATCGTATTCGGGATACTCTTTCTTTACGCGCTCGGCATAGTGCATAGCACCACCGGTTAGCTCACTTTCGGCTACAAGTACGATACTACTATTCTTCGACTTGCGGAAGCCGTTTTTAATGAAATCTTCCAATTGGTCAACGTCGGTGCTAAACTCGGGGATGATAGCGGCTTCGGCACCACTTGCAATAGCACCATTCAATGCCAAGAAGCCAGCATCGCGTCCCATTACCTCTACGAAGAAGAGACGTTCGTGCGAGGTGGCCGTGTCGCGAATCTTATCCACGGCATCGAGGATAGTGTTCAAAGCTGTGTCGTATCCTATAGTGGTGTCGGTGCCATACAGGTCGTTGTCGATAGTGCCGGGAAGGCCGATGCAAGGCACGTCATACTCTTCGGCAAAGACACGAGCGCCGGTTAGCGAGCCATCGCCACCAATTACTACCAATGCGTCGATGCCTTCGGCTTTCATGTTGTCGTAGGCAATCTTTCGTCCTTCGGGTGTGGTAAACTCTTTGCAACGAGCGGTTTTCAAGATGGTGCCGCCTTGTTGGATGATGTTACTTACGTTTTGACTTTTAAACTCTTTGATTTCGCCGGTTACCAAACCTTTGTATCCACGATAGATGCCTTTAACACTTAATCCATTGTAGATAGCCGCACGGGTGACGGCACGGATAGCGGCATTCATGCCGGGGGCATCGCCGCCCGAAGTCAAGATACCGATACAATTTATCTTTGCCATAGTTTGTCTTTTTTATAAATATGGTGCAAAATTACATGAAGTTGAGGGGAAATGCAAATGAAAATGAAGTTTTGATGAGCCATTACCCCATATCAGCCATAATCTATTCGTTGTTCAGCAAATGATTGACGGCGGTATAAATCTCTTCCATCAACCATTTGGGGGTGGAAGTAGCCCCACAGATGCCTATGCTTTGAGCATTCTGAAACCAAGCGGGGTTTATCTCTTCTGCACTATCCATGATATGTGCGTTAGGGTTTATGCTGAGGCATTCGCTGAAGAGGATTTTTCCATTCGAACTCTTCTTGCCACTTACGAAGAGTATTACGTCGTGCGAGGCGGCAAACTTGCGGATGTTTGGGATGCGGTTGGCCACTTGTCGGCAGATGGTGTCGTAATACTCGAAGGTTACGTTGGGCGAGATGTGCTCTTGGATGTATGCCACGATGCGTTGAAACTCTTCGAGCGACTTTGTCGTTTGCGAGTATAGGCGGATGCTACGACTGAAGTCGAGCAGCTTAGCCTCTTCCAACTTCTCGATAACAATGGCTTTACCAGCGGTTTGTCCCACCAATCCTAATACTTCGGCATGGCCATTCTTGCCATAGATAACGATTTGCTTCTCTTCGCCCACTTGCGGCAAGTCGTACTCTTGCTTGATGCGCTTTTGTAGGCGCAACACAACGGGGCAGGTAGCATCGATAATTTCGATATTGTTTCGTTGAGCAATAGCATAGGTTTCGGGCGGCTCGCCATGAGCGCGAAGCAATACTTTGGCATTTTGTAGTTGGTTGAACTCTTCATGGTTGATGGTTATTAGCCCCATCTCCTTTAAGCGTTCAACCTCGCGGCTATTGTGTACAATGTCGCCCAAGCAGTATAGGATACCGCCCTTTGCCAACTCTTCTTCGGCTTTCTTAATGGCCGTTGTCACACCAAAGCAGAAGCCCGAACCTTCATCTATTTCAATCCTTGCCATGCTTCTATCAGCTTATCTACGCCGCCAATTGCAAACTCAAATTGTTTCTTCAACCACTCCTTTTGCTCGGCAATGGTGAGGTTGCTATTGTCCAATAGTATCGCGTCGTCTGCCTTTCTCAATGGGCTCACCTCCCGATTCTGATCAATGAAATCGCGTCCTTTTACGTTTTCAAGAATCTCCTCGTAGCTTGCTTCTTGGCCTTTTGCTTTTAACTCGTCATAGCGGCGTTGAGCACGAATCTCGGCCGATGCGGTAACGAATATCTTCAATTCGGCGTCGGGGAAGACGGTTGTGCCAATGTCGCGTCCGTCCATTACGATGCCTTTTCCTTTGCCCATGGCTTGTTGTTGGGCAACCATGGCTTCGCGCACAAAGTCGAGGGCGGCTACGGGGCTAACGAGTGAAGAAACCTCCATGGTGCGAATCTTGCTTTCTACGTTCACGCCATTCAAGTAAGTGTCGGGGCGTCCGGTTTCTGCATTCAATTGGAAGCTGATGCGGATATCCTTCATCGCTTCGCGCAACTTGTCTGTATTGATATCCTTGCCATCGACCAGGCCGTTTTCAATGCAATAGAGTGTGACGGCACGATACATGGCGCCGCTATCAATGTAAATGTATCCTATTTCGCGCGCCAAGTCTTTGGCCATTGTGCTTTTGCCGCACGATGAGAAACCATCGATTGCAATCGTTATTTTTTTCATATTTGAAGATTTTTAATTTTACACCTTATTATATATATGCTTCAAGGAAAATCTATTTTCCCTTAACAGAAAATTATTTTTCCCTTAACAGAAAATATTTTGGCCAAAGATACGCGAATTTTAAAATATCTCACTACATTTGTGGGCACAAAAAGCAAAAGTTTGCTTGGAAAGAATTAAAAAAAATAAAAATATAGCCTTATTTGTGTAAAAAATCCATTTAGGTATGGACATTTGTCAGAAAAGTCCTATATTTGTTCCCAAATGAGAAACACTAAAAAATTAAATAATATAAACTATGGAAATTAAAAAAACCAAAAAGGCAGACTTGGAGAACAAAAAGTCTACATGGATGCTCATCGGTTATGTCATCATCTTGGGCATTATGTTCGTCGCTTTCGAGTGGTCGAAACGTGATGTGAAGGTTGACTTGAGCGGTGCGCTTTCCGATCTTGTGATTGAAGAGGAAATTGAAATTCCTATCACAGAACAACCAGAAGAGGTAACACCTCCACCTCCACCACCACAGGAACAAGTGGTTGAAGAGTTGACTATCGTAGAAAACGATGCTGAAGTAGAAGAAACTACTATCGCTTCTACCGAAGAATTGGGTCAACAAGTGGAAATTAAATATGTTGCTCCTGTTGAAGAGGAAGAAGAACCAGAAGAAAACGTGATTTTCGAGGTTGTAGAAGAACAACCCGAATTCCCTAACGGCGGTATGTCTGGTTTGATGCAATACTTGAGCAAGAACATCAAGTATCCTCCTATTGCACAAGAAAATGGTACTCAAGGTCGTGTAATCGTACAATTCGTTGTAAACCGCGACGGTAGTATCGTAGATGCAAAGGTAATGCGTGGTGTTGACCCTTACTTGGATAAGGAAGCTCTCCGCGTAATCGCAGGTATGCCTAAGTGGAAACCTGGTAAGCAACAAGGTAAAGCTGTACGTTGTCGCTTCACTGTACCTGTAATGTTCAGATTGCAGTAATAAAACAATAATAAGTTGAGAGGCTGCCCCCAAAAGCAGCCTCTCTTCATATTACAACTCTTATTTGCAAGACATTTCTATGTTCGCACCCAACCAATTGCTCGAAAAAATCAATGCCCATATTGCCAATCTGCAATATGTACGTCCCCCACAAGGTTTGTACGATCCGATAAGCTATGTTCTCGCTTTGGGCGGAAAACGCATTCGCCCAGTGCTGATGATGATGGCCTACAACCTATATCGCGATGATGTAGAAGCGGTATATGCACCGGCAACAGCTATCGAGGTGTATCATAACTATACGTTGCTACACGACGACTTGATGGATAGAGCCGACAAGCGCCGTGGTAAGGAAACCGTTCATCGCATTTGGGGTGATAATGCTGCTATCCTTTCGGGCGATGCAATGTTAGTATTGGCCTATCAATACATGGCTCAATGCCCCACAGAGCATCTGAAGAAACTGATGGATATCTTCAATCAAACAGCATTGGAGATTTGCGAAGGGCAGCAGATGGATATGGAGTTTGAACAACGTAACGATGTTGACGAAAACGAATATTTGGAAATGATTCGTTTGAAAACATCTGTTTTGTTGGCCGCAAGCATGAAGATTGGTGCAATTATGGCTGGCGCTTCCGATGAAGAGGCCGATAGCCTATATGATTTTGGCCTCAACTTAGGATTGGCCTTCCAATTGAAAGATGACTTGTTGGATGTTTACGGTGATACTACTGTATTTGGAAAAAATATCGGTGGCGACATCTTGTGCAACAAGAAAACCTATCTTTTAATTCAAGCTTTGGCAAATGCAAATGATACTCAGTTGCAACAACTCAACGAGTGGATTGCCAAAGAAAACTATGACCCCAAACAAAAAATTGAAGCTGTAACCTCACTCTATAATCAAATAGGTGTGAAAGCAATGTGCGAACAACGCATATTGGCTTATACGTTGCAAGCCGAAAAAAGACTTGCCGCATTAAATGTGCCCGAGTCTAATAAACAACAAATCAGACAGTTGATGAATGATTTGATGAATAGAGAAGTATAATCTATCCGTATGCCATACAGACGATTGCCAAATACCGACCAAGCACGAATAAGAGCACTGAGTGCCATCGTACAAAAAGGGGAAACCCTTAATGTGTACGATTTGGCTTTCTCGTTGAAGTCGCTTTCGTTGGTACGCAATTTTCTGACTAAATTCGACGCAGCTCATACCTTTTATGTAGAGTGCTTCGAACAACAATCGAAAGCCGGCCGTAAGCATGCGGCTAACGCGAAGATGGCACGATTGTACCTATCCCATTTCATTCAAGTGCTAAACTTAGCTGTTATACGTGCGGAGATTAAAGCCGCTCATAAAGACTATTACGGATTGGATGTGCGAAATCATATTGTTCCCGATTTAACTACCGATGCTAATATGGCAGAGTGGGGCACAAAGGTGATTGCTGGCGAACAAAAACGTATGTCTTTAGGAGGTGTGCCTATCTACAATCCAACAATAGCGAAGGTAAAAGTGCATTTCGACATCTTTATGCAAAGCTACGAAAAGCAGAAAGATTTGCAATTGGCTACAACACGTAGCTTGGAAACACTTGCTGCTATGCGCGAAGAGGCCGATGCACTAATCTTGGATGTGTGGAATCAAGTGGAAAAGAAATACGAAAACATAACTCCCAACGAAAAACGATTGGATATGTGTAGGGATTATGGGTTGGTATATTATTATAGAACAGGTGAAACTAAACCAGAATAAAGATGAACTTAATCGATTCGCATGCTCATCTCTTTCTGGAAGAATTTGCCGAAGATTTGCCATTGGTAATACAACGAGCAAAACAAGCGGGAGTTTCGCATATTTTTATGCCAAACATAGATAGCACAACTATCGAACCGCTATTGAAAACATGCGATATGTTTCCCGATTATTGCTATCCAATGATAGGGTTGCATCCAACGTCGGTCGATGAAAACTATCTTCAAGAATTGGAAATAGTACATCGCCAGTTGGAAGAAAATGCAAAACGCTATGTAGCCATTGGCGAAATAGGTTTAGACTTGTATTGGGACAAAACCTACTTGAACGAACAATTGATAGCCTTCGAACAACAAATAGAGTGGGCATTGCAATACAATCTGCCAATTGTTATTCATGTGCGTGATGCATTCGAATATATATATAAGGTGTTAAAACCATATCGCCAAACGGCATTGAAAGGAGTCTTTCATAGCTTTACCGGGAATATGGAAGAAATGAAGCAACTGTTAGAGTTTACCAACTTCTACATCGGCATAAACGGGGTGGTAACTTTCAAAAAGTCGAATTTATCCGATGTGTTGAAACATACACCGATGGAAAGATTGCTAATAGAAACCGATGCGCCCTACTTAACGCCGGTACCCAATAGGGGAAAACGAAACGAAAGCGCATACGTAAAAGATACGTTGAATAAAATTGCCGAGATTTATCAAGCGTCACCCGCAAAAGTGGCCGAAATAACCTCGACAAATGCTTTAAAACTCTTCGAAAAAGGTCAGTAAACCCCTCAAAGGTTTTAAAGTTTATTAATTTTTGGTTTTTATTTGATATAAAAAACAAAGATATGGTGTGTAAGCGAAAAAAAAAGAATACATTTGTAGCTGAAATCGCTGCTATATCGTATTTTTTTCGTAATTTGCACCCGATTTCAGAAAAGTGCCTATTGGAGAGGTGCTCGAGTGGTTGAAGAGGCACGCCTGGAAAGCGTGTATACCCCAAAAGGGTATCCGGGGTTCGAATCCCCGTCTCTCCGCATGGAGATGAAAACTGAAAGTGAAAACTGAAACAATAAATAATAAACAATAATAGTAATTTAATTAATTAATTAATCTTAAAATTTAGACACACAATGAAAAAGTTATTTGCAATTGTTGCTGTGATTGGTGCCTTGACATTTGGCACAACTGAATTAGCTATGGCTCAAGATGCTCCTGCAGTTGACCAAACAGAAGTAGTAGCCGCTGATGTAGAAGGTGGTATCCACAAAACTTTGAAGACTAAGTTCATCGAAGGTGACGCTCTCTTCATGTCTTTGCCTGCTATCGCATTGGTTATCGGTTTGGCTTTCTGTATCGAACGTATTATCTATTTGAGCTTGGCAGAAATTAATGTTAAGAAGTTCGTTGCTTCTATCGAAGAAGCTTTGGGCAAGGGTGATGTAGAAGGTGCTAAGGAAATCGCACGTAACACTCGCGGTCCTATCGCTTCTATCTACTACCAAGGTTTGATGCGTTTGGATCAAGGTGTAGACGTAGTTGAAAAGTCTGTAGTTTCTTACGGTGGCGTTCAAGCTGGTTACTTGGAAAAAGGTTGCTCTTGGATCACATTGTTCATCGCTATGGCTCCATCACTCGGTTTTATGGGTACTGTAATCGGTATGGTTCAAGCATTCGATAAGATCCAACAAGTAGGTGATATCTCTCCAACAGTTGTTGCTGGTGGTATGAAGGTGGCTTTGTTGACAACTATCCTCGGTTTGGTTGTTGCTTTGATTCTTCAAGTATTCTATAACTATATCTTGTCTAAGATTGAAGCTTTGACTAGCGAAATGGAAGATTCTTCTGTTACATTGTTAGACTTAGTTATTAAATATGATTTGAAATTCAAAAAATAATAAACAATGGCTAAATTATCTTATAAAATATCATACTACGTATTGTATGCTCTTTTTGCTGCAATTATTGCCGTAGTAGTCCTCTTCTTCATTGGAGGTGACGCAGAAGGCGCAGCAAGACTTACAAATGTAGATCCAGAAATTTGGCAACCTGCCAATGCTGACTTCTTGCTTTATTTGAACTATGCATTGTTCATTATCGCAGCTGTTGCAGCAGTAGTAAGTTTCGTATATTTCATGGTATGTAACCCAAAGGCTTCTGCAGGTTCATTGTACGTATTGGCTGGCTCAATCATCGTACTTGGCGTATGCTGGTTCTTGGGTAGCCCTGAAAAAGTAGAAATCTTAGGTTACGAAGGAACAAGCAACGTTGGTTTCTGGAGTCAAGCAGCTGATATGCTTATCTATTCAGTTTACGCTCTTTTTGCAATTGCAGTATTGTCAATTCTAATTGGTAGCGTTAAGAAACTTTTATCGTAACATTGGGAATAATCTCAATTAAAAAAAGCTTTAAAAAATGGCAAGAAAGAAAAGAGAAGTTCCTGAGGTAAACTCGAGCTCTACAGCGGATATCGCATTCTTGTTGCTAATCTTCTTCTTGATTACAACATCAATGGATACAGACCGTGGTTTGGCGCGCCAGTTGCCACCACCGCCTGAAGAAAACCAACAAAAAGACGATATTGAGATTAAGGAACGCAATATGTTGCCTATCTTCTTGAACTTATACGACCAGTTGATGTGCGGCGATGACGTAATCACTGTAGATGAAGTTCGTGAAAGAGCAAAAGAATTTATTGCGAACCCTAATGATGAGGAAAACTTACCAGAAAAATTTGCTATCGATGTAGAATTCTTTGGCAATGTAATGGTAACTAAGAATCACGTAATCTCTTTGCGTTGCGACCGCGGTTCTTCATATAGCGTTTACTTGGCTGTACAAAACGAGTTGGTAGCAGCTTACAATGAGTTGCGTAATGAACTCGCCATGTCACAGTTTGGTAGAGAATATAAAGAGTTGGGTGAAGACGAACAAAAAGCTATTCGTGAAATCTATCCTCAAAAGATTTCTGAAGCACAACCTAAAAAGTATGGAGAGAAATAAGTATGGGAAAATTTAATAAGACCGGAAAAAAAGGAATGCCGGCGTTGAACACTTCTTCTCTTCCTGACTTGATTTTCACATTGTTGTTCTTCTTTATGATGGTAACAACTATGCGTGAAGTTACTTTGAAGGTTGAGTTTAAGGTTCCGCAAGCTACAGAGTTGGAAAAACTTGAAAAGAAATCATTGGTAACTTATATCTATGTAGGTAAACCAACTGCTGAATTCCGCAAACAACTTGGTGCTGAAAGCCGTATCCAATTGAACGACGCTTTCGCTGAAACTGCGGATATTCAAGACTACATCATTGGTGAACGCGCAAGTATGAGCGAATCAGATCAACCATTGATGACAGTTTCTTTGAAAGTTGACCAAGACACAAAGATGGGTATCGTAACAGATATCAAGGAAGCTTTGCGTAAAGCTTATGCTTTGAAGATTAACTATTCTGCAACTTTGCGTCAGTAATTAGTTAATTCAACTATAAAAACAAAAAGCGGATGCTAATCGGTATCCGCTTTTGTTTTATTCTATATAATCATAAACTTCTTTGTAGATTATTTGCTTCATTAATGAAAAATCTTCATCTGTAAGTTCTTTACCATATGCCATTATGCGCATAGGAATAAAATCATCTCCTTTCCGAAATGGTGGTTGTAGGTATGGCTTATTGTATAACTTTAAACCTGCCCTTTCGTAAAAGTGAACACGCCTAATTGCTATTTCATTATTGGGCGTTTCTACTTCGAGGACAAATGGTTTCCCTATTTTCTCTTTAAATCTATCTAAGGCTTTTTTGCCATATCCTTGATTTCGTTTTACTGAATCTATAGCAAAATGCTCAATGTAGCAGAAGTCGTTAAATGTCCAATAATTGATGATGCCAATAGGATTTTCATTCGCAATGATGATATTGCAGCTAAAGAGTGTATTCGAGTTGACATTCTCTTTTTGTTGAGGTAAGTCTCTGTATTCGTTTTTGGGGAATGATTCGACTAATATCTTTTCGCTATATGTGTAAAGCGGATGCTCGCTATCTTTTATTGGTATGATGGAGATCATGTTATGTTAATCATCTACGGATATACTCAACAAATGCATAAGGATGGGCATGCTTTTCGTCGGTAGGATGAGATTCTCTGCTATTTTCTTTCCATATTGTGTGATCAATGGTGGGGAAATAGGTATCCGCTGCTGGTGCTTCTGCATTGATTTCTGTTATGCAAAGTACATCGGCTAAGGGTAGGGCTTGTTTATATACACTTGCTCCACCGATAATGTAAATCTTTTCGTCTTCTTTGCACCCCTTTATAGCTTCTTCTAATGAAGCATAGGTTTCTGCGCCAGGAAAAGAGGCATCCTTGCGAGTGGATAATACGATATTTCTGCGATTAGGTAATGCGCCTTTAGGTAATGATAAGAAGGTATTTCTCCCCATGATGATGGTATTACCTGTGGTTAATTCCTTGAAGCGTTTTAGGTCATTAGGAAGCCAAAACAATAGTTTGTTTTGGTAACCTATTGCCATATTTCTATCAGTTGCTACGATGATGTGTATCATACAGAAACAATTCCTTTGATGTGTGGATGTGGATCGTAATTGACTAATTCGAAATCTTCGAACTTAAAGTCGAATATGCTCTTGATATCTGGATTGATTTTCATTTGGGGAAGTGCACGCGGTTCGCGTGAAAGTTGCAATTTTACTTGCTCCAAATGGTTTAGGTAGATGTGAGCATCGCCCAATGTATGTACGAAATCGCCAGGCTTTAGTCCGGTTACTTGCGCCATCATTTGCAGAAGGAGTGCATATGAAGCAATGTTGAATGGCACACCAAGGAAGATGTCGGCACTGCGTTGGTAGAGTTGTAGGCTTAATCTGCCATCGGCTACATAGAATTGGAAGAAAGCATGGCAAGGTGGGAGATTCATGTTTTCAATATCAGCTACGTTCCATGCGCTTACAATGATACGTCTTGAATCGGGATTGTTCTTCAATGTTTCTACCACTTGGCTTATTTGGTCGATGCTGCCTCCTTTGTAGTCGGGCCATGAGCGCCATTGATAGCCATAGATATGTCCTAATTCGCCATTTTCGTCGGCCCACTCGTTCCAAATACGTACACCATTTTCTTGTAAATAGTGAACATTTGTATCGCCATTCAAGAACCAAAGCAGTTCGTGAATGATTGATTTTAAATGTAGTTTCTTTGTTGTTAAACAAGGAAATCCTTCTTCCAGATTAAAGCGCATTTGGTGTCCAAAAACGCTGATAGTGCCTGTACCGGTACGATCGCTTTTCTCAGTACCTTCGGTAAGCACTCTATTTAGTAGGTCGAGATATTGCTTCATGATAACTTTCTATTATGCAGCAAAGATAATGGAAAGTCTGTAAATAATAGCATTTTGTTAGCTGAATTTTACAAGAATGGAGTGAGTAGGTTGCCCACCCATCCAACAAACTTCTTCCATGTAGAGCGTTTTTTCCATAACTCGGGCGTCATAGGAGTGCAATTTAGCTTATCTTTTTCGAATAAATCGATGAGCTGGCCAGTGGTGTGTGGATGGAAGATGAACGCATTTGTTTCGTAATCGTATTTTAGACTACGACTATTAAGATTAGCAGTACCAACGGTGCAATGCGTACTATCTATCATCATTACTTTTGAGTGATGAAAGCCTCCATTATATAGATATACTTTTGCCCCTTTCTTCATTAATTTATGTGCGACGTAGGATGAAGCCTCGGGAGTGAAGGCTATATCCGATTCTGCAGAAATCATTATCTCCACTTCCGTTCCTTTAGCCAAGGCTCTATCGATGGATTTTCTTATGCTTTTTATAGGGACAAAGTAGGGGTTAATGATTTGCACTTTCTTTTCAGCGCTTTCTATGGCTTTAGAGTAAGCATCGCGTATGCTCGAAGGCGTTTCGTTGGGTTTTCTGTCGACGATAACTATCGGTTCGGCAATGGCATCTAATGGCTCATGATAGTTTGGAAAGTATTTTGGCCCTCCAATATGTTGCCCGGTTTCTTTGTTCCACATATCCAAGAAGATGCTTTGCAAGTATCGTACAGCATTACCTTCTATGCGAATGTGTATATCGCGCCATTCTCCAACTTTGGGCAGGCCATGAATGTAGTAGTCGGCAATATTCATTCCGCCTGTATAGCCTACAATGCCATCAATTACTACAATCTTCCGATGGTCGCGACTCCACGCGTGGTTAATCCATGGAAAACGTATAGGGTCGAATTTAACAATCTCTATGCCTCGTTTATGAATTTCTTTTAGATGCTTTTTCTTAAGAGGACGATTGTTTGAGCTATTGCCAAACGCATCGAACATGGCTCTTACCTCTACACCTTCGGCGGCTTTTTCTGCTAAGAGGTCGAATAGTGCATTGGCAATGGAATCGTTGCGGAAGTTGAAATATTCTAAGTGGATGTGATGATGTGCTTGTTTGATGGCTTCGAACAAATCTTCGAATTTATATTCTCCTCGGGTTAATAGTGTAACTTGATTGGCTTGTGTAACAGGCAATTCTTCCTTTTGGAAATAGGCCAAAAGAGTGGAATCGCTATTGCTTTGTGATAGTATCTCTTGGGTAGGAATGCACGCCAAGAGGAACATGAGGAGCGTTGAAACAATTATTTTATATACCTTATACACGTTGCTTTCGTTTTTGTGACGTGCAAAGATAGAAAAAGCTAAGCGAAGAAAATTCAATTTATTCGTTTTTTTCTTTCGAAAGTTTCTTGTCTTCTGTATAAGAACTTGTTTTGCGCTTAATAGGACAATGATTCGTTTGTTTTAGCATAGCGATGTCAATGGAAAATTAATACTCCATCGACATAATTTTATTGTATAGTAGGCACACCAATACCACACCGGTGCCAATCAGCGCCATAGGTTCTACCTCTACCGCACCTGTTTTGATGATGGCAATGAAGAATCCTTGCAAGTTGCCCCATAGTATTTGCCAACCATCGGCCAGGGTAAAGAGTATGATGCATGCGGCTATGGTTATAGCATTGAGCACTTCCACCGAATGGTTGCGGCGCTCGGGCAGAGTTTGCATGACGCGTTTGCTGAAACCATTGTCTGCAATTTCGTGCTTATTCTCTGTAAAGAATTGTTTTATTAATCTATCATCGTTTTCCATCATATCCATTTCCTTTTAAGTAAGTTGCCAATTTCTCTTTTCCTCTTTTTAAGTGACTTTTGATGGTGTTTGGCGGCAATCCCGTTATCCCGGCAATTTTCTCCATGCTCAAGTCTTCCATATAGAATAGGGTGATGCACGTTCGCTCTACCTCCTTCAGTTTGCCTAAGGCTTGGTAGATGTCCATTTCCTTCCCCACGTCGTTTTGCTCTACTTGATAGTTGGCATCCACTTGAGCGGAATCTATCTCTTCCGTCTCTTTCTGGGTGCGAATGTAGTCATAAAAAACGTTATATGCAATGCGGAAGAGCCAGGTTGAGAAATTCGATAGGTTTTTGAATGACGATAGACTGGTGTATGCCTTGATAAAGGTGTCTTGTGCTAGGTCGTCGCTCAACGGGCCATCGCCACAGGTTTGGTGAAGAAAGAAGCGCCGGATGGGCGACTGATACTTCTTCACCAACTGGTCGAAGGCGCGATTGTTGCCGAACATCACAACTTGCGCTATCAACGATATGTCGTTGAGTTGACTCATCTACGAGGGCGTGTATAGAAGATAACGAGTTGTCCGATGCCGTTAAACATAATCAGCAATCCAATGCTGGCTAGAAATATAGCACCGCTCATGGTATAGAAGAAGATGGCCAATCCCAATCCTAAGAAGATGTTCTTGATACCTTTCACGCGGATGGCGTCGTCTTCTTCCTTCGTTTTCTCAACGAACTCTTCGGGCAGAGGTTGTCCCGACTCGATAGCTTTCTCTATTACTTGATAGCGCTCTTTACGCTTTTTGCTACGATAGTTTAGTACTAAAAAGATGATAATGGCGGGAAGTGCAAAAATGCTGATGATGGTGATGATGCTTATCCATACAATGCCTTTAAAGCCATCCATTAAGCCATTCATTTGCTTGCTTAGCAACCCTTCCACGGCGATGTCAATTTGATGCTTTTCATCCTCGAACGAAACGCCCGATTCGCCGTGATAGGTTGTAACGCTCAACGTATCAGATACATCTTTTCCGCCAATAGCCGTGTCGTTCAGCTCGATGATGCGTTGGATATTACCCATACTATCTCTTTCAATTTCCACTCTGTTTTTGCCGTAAGCAGTAGTTAAGGTCAATACGGCAATCAATGTAATAATTACTTGTTTCATGTTTATATCAGTTTATTTTTATTGTTCTTTGTGCGTTAGACGTAAGTAACATGGAAGAAAGTTGCAAAGAGAAGATATTTTTTTCATCTTTGCAAGGAAAATAGTCAAGATTATGCAATTACCCCAACCATTTATAGAGAATATCCACCGCTTGCTGGGTGCCGAAGAGGGCGAACAACTACTGAATGCCTTGCTTGCCGAGCAACCCATCAGCATTCGTTTGAACGAAGATAAAGTGCCAAACCTCTCGTCTGCCCCTATATATAATAAGGTGCCTTGGTGTGCTACGGGATGCTATCTTGACCATCGCCCCACCTTTACCTTCGACCCCCTGTTTCATGCCGGTGCTTACTATGTGCAAGAGGCCTCCTCGATGTTTGTAGAGCAAGCACTGAAGCAATACGTCCATTCGCCGGTGCTGATGCTCGACCTCTGTGCGGCACCCGGTGGTAAATCCACCCTTGCTCGTAGTGTGTTGCCGCAAGGCTCTTTGCTTGTGGCCAACGAAGTGATGCGTCAACGCGCACAAGTCTTGGCCGAAAACTTAACTAAGTGGGGGCATCCCGATGTGATTGTTACGAATAACGACCCTGCCGATTTCACTCAGCTTGCCGATATGTTCGATGTTATCCTTACCGATGTACCTTGTTCGGGCGAGGGAATGTTTCGTAAAGATGAAGTGGCCGTGAGCGAATGGAGCACGGACAATGTCGAGATATGTTGGCAACGCCAACGCCGCATCCTCGCAGATATTTGGCCATCGTTGAAGGAGGGCGGTTTGCTCATTTATAGTACATGCACCTACAACACACAAGAAAACGAAGAAAATGTGCGTTGGATAGCCGATGAACTTGGCGCAGACATCCTTCCGCTAAACATCGATGCCGGGTGGGGGATTACAAGCAATCTACTGCCCGATGCCGCCTTCCCCGTCTATCGCTTCCTTCCACACAAAGCGCAAGGCGAAGGCCTCTTCTTGGCCGTACTACGGAAGAGAGATGCGTTCCCTAGTAAGGAAACTCGCGTTTCCTCGTTAGGAAACGAGCGTTTCCCAGTAAGGGAACGGAAAGCGAAAGGTAAACCTATGCAGCCCACCTTTAGCAAAGAACAATTGTCTGAAGTGAGTCGATGGATAAAGAACGAAGGATATGAACTCTTGCCCATGCAAGGCGTGCTTACCGCTTTCTCTAAGCAATGGACAGACGAACTTACTGCTTTGCGCGAAGCTCGCCTACGTATTCTTTATGCAGGTTGCCCATTGGCCGAGGCAAAAGGAAAAGACCTCTTGCCTCAGCATGCTTTGGCCGTGAGCAACTTGCTTTCATCCGATGCTTTCCCTCGCGTGGAAGTGCCCTACGAACAAGCCATAGCCTACTTACGCAAAGAGGCCATTGTTTTGCCGCCCGATGCACCTCGCGGTTATCTGCTACTTACCTACAAAGATGCTCCTATCGGCTTTGTGAAGAATATAGGCAATCGAGCAAACAACCTCTATCCGCAAGAGTGGCGCATCCGCACAGGGCATTTACCGGAAGAGATAAAGCTATTAATGTAAAAATAGAGCTATAAATTAGCCTATTTATAGCTTGTTTTGATACAAGCGAGCCATTGTTTTTTGGTATTGGTTTTCCAAATTGATAAGGTTGGCTTTGCTTTGGAAGACGATGCCCACTTCCACGAAGTACTCTATCATACTGATTTCGCCTCCGATAAGCGCCTTTTTAAGCAATTCTAAATCTTGTTGTTGGGCAAATACTTGTTGGTATTCCTTGATTGAGGTATTGAGTTGGTAGGCCTCTTCGTAAAGATTTCGAAGTTTGGTAGTGGCTTGCATGCGGGCATTATCTTGTTGATACTCCATCATGCTTACCTCGGACTTGGCTATCTTTACCTTGCTACGATTTTCGAAAAGCGGGAAAGAGAAACCTACTACTACGCCGTTCAATGGATGTCCCGATTCGGTGTTTCTACGATAGCCTAATTGCAATTTAGGTATCCATCCTTGCTTGTTGATGGAGAGTTGCTTGCGCATAGCCTGACCTTCGCTGCTGAGCGATTGGAGGGTGGGGCATAGGCTTAGCAATTCGTTGCAAAGCGGCTCGAAGTCGAGCGGCATCGGTGTGTTGGGGTAGGAGGTTAATCCTAATGCAGCAGCACCATAAGGCGCACCATCGGCCAGTGGACGACCAGCGCCAAGCGGCTCTTCGCCATTCAGGGCGGATAGCTCTTTTAGTTTGGCTTGCAAGGTTGCATCGTTCAAGCGAGCTTCAGTGCGTACGTTCAGCAATTCAAGGTTTATCTTGTTTGTTTCCAATACATTTGCATCGCCGGCTTCCAAGCGTTTGGTGTACATGGCGGCCAGCTCTTCGGCATTCTTCAAGCGTACGTTGAGCAGCGCTTGTTGTTGATGCAACATGATGATGTCCAAGCAAAGTTCTTGCGCTTGTAGTAGCACCTCTTGGCGGAAGGCTTGTGCTTGCGCATCGAGTGCACCTGTACGCAAACGATTCATCTTTCCACGGCTGATGTAAAGTGTGGGGAAGTCGAAACTTTGCGCCACAACCAATTCGCCTACTGTTCGTTCGCTATTGTCCGAATCCCACAGATGGGCATAGGTCAGTGTAGGGTCGGGCAGGTTGTTATCGGCTTTGTTTTGCAATTTTTGCGCGTTTATAGCCTCGCTATTGGCTTTCAGTTGTGGGTTGTTTGCCTCTATTTTGTTTAAAATAGCCTCGATAGCACCCTCTTGTGCGTGGGTGTTTATGGCGGCGAACAACGCTATTAGTAGTAAAAAACTTTTCATACGCTTCATGCTTTAGTCTCTTTTTTAGCCATCCAAAGATAAACGATAGGTACAATAAATCCATTGAGTAGGGTAGATGAGAGCAAACCACCCAAGATGACTTGCGCCATAGGGCTTTGAATCTCATTGCCTGGCAAATCGCCGTTCACCGCCAATGGTATAAGGGCTAAGGCCGATGTTAGGGCGGTCATTAAGATAGGATTCAGACGGTCGAGCGAGCCATGCATTACGCTTTCGATAAGCGTCTTTCCCTCTTCGTGTTGCAATGTTTTATAGCGATTGATAAGCAACATACCATTGCGTGTGGCAATACCAAAGAGTGAGATGAATCCGATGATGGCCGGAATACTAATCTCGCCCGAGGTGAATAGCAGGGTGAACACACCGCCAATCAATGCTAAAGGCAGGTTGAGCAAGATAATGGCACTCTCCTTCAAATCGTGAAACTCGTGGTAGATGAGTAGGAAAATTACGATGATAGAGATGAACGAGGTGAACAACAGCGTGCGGCTTGCGGCCTCTTCGCTTTCGAATTGTCCGCCAAACTCCACATGATAGCCTTCGGGCAGGGAGATTTGCGTATCGATAACCTCTTTAAGGTCGTTAACAACATTGCGCAAATCGCGTCCATCCACGTTGGCGCTCACCACTACTTTGCGCTTCACATTTTCGCGGCTGATGCTATTAGGCCCCATGGTCGAACGAATCTCGGCCACATGGCTTAGGGGAACTTGATCGCCATTGGCCGTATCGATGAGCAAGTCGGCAATGCTTTCTGCCTGCTGCTTATTATCATCGTCCACCTTCACGGTGAGGTCGAACGTCTTACCCTTTTCGTACACTTGCGATACAGCTTCGCCCGCCAAGGCTACACGCACAAACTCGGCAAATTGCGGGATGGTAATGCCATAGCGAGCCAACATTTCACGGCGAGGTGAGATGGTGAGCTGCGGACGCTCTATTTGCTGCTCCACGTTCAAGTCGGCAATGCCCTCAATATCCATCGAGGCAGCCTTTATCTCGTTGCCCAGCAAGAATAGACGATTCAAATCATCGCCAAACAGCTTGATGGCAATATTTGCCTTACTGCCCGATAGCGTAGCATCGATGCGGTGGCTGATGGGCTGACCAATCTCGATGTTTGCTCCTACCAGTGTAGAAAGCTTTTCGCGCACTTCGGCAGCTACCTCTCTGCGGCTTCTATCCTTCAGTTCGTAGGGCACTTCCAACTCCGATGCATTTACGCCAAACGAGTGCTCAGCCAACTCTGCTCGACCCGTTTTGCGGGCTACAGTTTGCACTTCGGGTATGGACAGCAATAGCTCTTCGGCTCTTCGGCCGATAGCATCGCTCTCTTCCAACGAGATGCCCGGTAGGGAAGAGATGTTGATGGTGAACGAACCTTCGTTAAAAGGTGGAAGGAATGAGCGGCCCAAGGTGAAGAAACAACCCAACGCCACGATGAAGAGAAGGGCTGTGCCACCTATTACCATGCGTCCATGCTTCAAGGCAAAGGCAAGCGCCTTTTCGTAGTGCTTCTTCATCCAACGCGCCACGATGGATTCGCCTTCCGAAGGGCTGTCTGCATCGTTTTTCTTCTTATTTAAAAGATAGGAGCAAAGAACGGGTGTAAGGGTGAGGGCCACCAGTGTAGAGGCACACAACGCCACGATGAAGGCAATGCCCAGCGGCACTAACATGCGTCCCTCCATGCCACTGAGGAAGAAGAGGGGCACAAAGCTCACCACGATGATGAGCGTTGAGTTTAGGATAGGCATGCGCACCTCGCGCGAGGCGTTGAACACCACATCCTTTATGCGTAGGCGTTGTTCGGCGGGTAGTAGGCGATTTTCGCGTAAGCGTTTATACACGTTTTCCACGTCCACAATGGCATCGTCCACCAGCGAGCCTATGGCAATAGCCATACCGCCCAAGCTCATCGTGTTGATGGTTAACCCCATGAAGTGGAGCGCCAAGAGCGATGCAATCAAAGCCAAGGGGATGGTTACTACCGATATGATGGTGGTGCGCACATTGCCCAGGAAGAGGAAGAGTACGATAATTACAAATACGCCCCCTTCGATGAGCGAGCGTTGTACGTTGTTGATAGAGCTCTCGATGAATCGGCTTTGGCGGAAGATGTCTGTACTGATGCGAACATCGTGCGGCAGATTCTTTTGCACATCCTTCAAAGCCTCTTCTATTTTGCTGGTCAGTTCAAGGGTGCTGGTACCGGGTTGCTTGGTTACGGTGAGCAATACGGCGGGTTTCCCTCTCTCCGATGCAGTACCCAGCTTAGGCACTTTGCTGCCTATCTTTACATCGGCAATGTCGGCCAGGGTTACGATGCCCCCTTCGCCTCCACGCACCACGCTTTCGGCTATCTCCTCGATGCGTTGGGTAGAAACCAGTCCGCGTAGGATGTATTCATTGCCATATTCGTACAGCACTCCGCCGTTGGCATTCAGGTTCATGCCGCGTGTAGCAGCAAGCACTTGGTCCATGCTTACGCCATAGTGGCGCATGCGTTCGGGGCTGAGCAGCACTTGATACTCTTTGATATCGCCCCCGATTACGGATACTTGCGCCACACCGCCCGTAGAGAGCAGGCGGGTGCGGATGGTCCAGTCGGCTATGGTGCGTAGGTCGAGCATCGAGGTAGAGTCGGCGGTAAGGCCTATAATCATCATTTCGCCCAGGATGGACGATTGCGGCCCCAAGGTAGGTTTACCCACACCGGCGGGCAGTTCGTCGTTTACGATGGCAATACGCTCGCTCACAATTTGGCGCGCCAGGTAGATGTCTGTGTCCCACTCAAACTCCACCCACAAGATGGAGAATCCGTTGGTGGATGATGAGCGTACGCGGCGCACGTGTGTAGCGCCATTCACGGCTGTTTCGATGGGGAAGGTAACCAGTTGCTCCACCTCTTCGGCAGCCATACCGTTTGCCTCGGTCATTACTACCACCGTGGGGGCGGTAAGGTCGGGGAATACATCCACATCGGTGTGCATGGCGGTGTATGTGCCGCCCAGCATTAGCAGCACGGCTGCTACAAGCACCAAGATGCGGTTGTGTAGTGAGAAATGTATGATTTTATTTAGCATAACTCAGCACTATTAATGTTCATGACTATGCCCCGGTATGGCATTGCTTGTATTGGCCAGTTTCACTTGATATGCTCCGCGCATCACAACCTTATCGCCGGCGCTTACGCCCGATAGAATCTGTACGCGTGTGCCATCCGATGCGCCCAGGCTGACGAGTTGCTTCATGTATCGTTCGGGGTGCACTTGCTTGTAGATGTAGTAGCTTCCTTGCTCTTCGGTCAGTGCCGTTAGGGGTAGGGCTATAGCATCCGCTTGTGCAGCGCCTAAGAGATATACTTCGACAAACGAGCCGGGCATTACCTTGCCGCGATTATCGAATTCGAAGGTTATGGGAATCATGTTGCCATTTTCGCTTGCGCTTTTGCCATACGACAGCAGTCGGCCGTTCAGCGCTTTCAGCTCGTACACCTCTTTATTATAAGGTGTGCAGAAGTTGGCGCTTTCCATGCTGCTCAGGGCTTGATAGTGGCGTTGGGGCACATCGGCGCGGAGCGAAAGGCGTTGGTCTTGCGTAATGCTTACCAGGGGTTGACCCACACTGACATAGTCGCCCTCCTTCACCAATAGGTTCTTTACATATCCGCCCAGTGGGGCTGTGATGGATGTGCCGCTTGCTGCATTGTTTCGGCTGACGGCTTCGTAGGCAATGCGTGCATTTTCGTACGCCTCTTTTGCTTGTGCAAAGGCTTTGGCCGATACAATTTTGTCTGCCACAAGTGCCTCCATGCGTTCGTATTCCGCCTTGGCTGTTTCGTAGGCCACGCGCGCCTTCTCTACGGGGTCGCCCGCAGCAATGCTTTTTGCCGAGAGTGTCATCAGCGTGGCGCCTTGACCCACCTTCATGCCTTCGGTGAGCTTGCCGTTAAACTTCACCACGCCCGCAATGCTGGCCACTACGGTGCTTTCGTTGCCTTGTGCGGCCAATACCTGTCCGCTACATTTTATTACTTGATGAAACGAGCTTGGCTCTACCACGCCTACCTCTACGCCAGCTGCATGCGCCTTGCTGTCCGATAGTGCTATTTCATCGCCATGGCCCTCGTGTGCGTGTTCATGGCCTTCGTGTTCATGATGATGTCCTTCATGATTATGGCCTTCGTGGTCGTGATGCTCTTCATGATGATGTCCTTCATGATTATGACCTTCGTGTTCATGATTATGACCTTCGTGGTCGTGGTGTGCATGCGCTTCGTGGTTATGACCCTCATGGTCGTGGTGTGCATGCTTACCGGTGCAGGAGCCTAATAGGAACAAGCCTATTACTCCCATAAAGAGATGCTTCTTCATATTTATATGTTTTTTGATTTTACAAAAGAGGAATATAAATAAAGCAATAGTGCTCTATTTTTATGCAAGTGTATTATACACAAGGAGGCGCACGAAGCCCTTTGGCAAACAGAATGCGTGTGTCATGTAACGATTCTCGATAGCCGTAATCAATATGGTTCTTTGGATTTTCGAGCGCGAATAAAATTGGTATATAAGATAATATATACTCAACAGGTTGAACATCGACAATGTGCGATTCGTGTTCGTTGTTCGAGGGAAGTTGTTGAAAGAAATGTGTAGTGATGCATCCCGTATCTTCACAACCATGATTATGCTCTTTCGCATCGTCGTTGTGCTGATGGCAACAATCGGTATGCACATCGTCCTTCATACATATCTGGCCGTTGGCATGGTGATGATGGGGCATAACAGGTATGGTCAACATCAGCATGCTGAATAAAAGCAATAGATAGGATATGTATTTCCGTTTCGTCATTCTATGTGTATTTTCCTGCGCAAAGATAATATTTGATGGAATTTTATGCAAATTTTATATATTTTTTTAAGGAGTAGCGTCTTAAAATGTGAAAGAAATGTTTACCTTTGCACATCCTAACACCTTTACATAGATTTAGCAAAATGAATAATACAATGAACGATAGCATAAAACCCCTGGTGCTTGTTGCCGAAGACGATGAGAGCAACTTCAAACTGATTAAGGCCATCCTTAGTAAGCGATGCGAATTGGTTTGGGCGCACACGGGGCTCGAAATCATAGAGATGTACAAGCAACACCGCGGCGAGGCCAAGATGATATTGATGGACATTAAGATGCCCGATATGAATGGCTTGATGGCTACGAAGAACATCCGCGAGATGGACAAGCAGATACCCATTGTGATGCAAACGGCCTATGCCTTTGCCAGCGACCGCGACAATGCCCTCGAGGCAGGTGCCAATGAAGTGCTGGTGAAGCCCATTACCATACAAGTGTTGCGCAACACCGTCAGCAAGTACATCCCTCAATTAGTGTGGTGAGCGCGCTCTTCCATGCGCTTTTCAATGAAAGCAATCTTTTGCTTCGCCTCGTCTATCTCCTTGTTTAGCTGTGTGATAGCCGATAGCGTTTGCGATAAACGATACACCAAGTCGGCTGCCTGGCGGTCGGCTTGTGTCATTTGTGTGGAGTAGCTACGTTCGCCCACGAACTCCACCTTTATGTTTCTCTCCTTGTTCAGGCAGATAAAGCCTATTACGTTGCCGTCTTGTCCCAGTTTATAGTCGGCCTTCTCTATCTGCACGCCCAGGTTGCTTGTTTCGTAGCTGTCGGCCGATGGTGGTGTTTGCGCAAAGCTGTCGTTGGTGCTCACTTTTACGGCAGTGTGGTGAATGTTTCGGCTGCCGCAGTAGATGCTGGTCATGCTCATGGCGCCCCGTTCGTCCACTTGGAAGCGTAGGAACGAGCGGTTCAGGTTCTTTTCGATTACTTGCGATGGGTGCAAGTAGCGGCCTATGGCTTCGTACTCCTGGTCCTTTTCCAGTACAAACTTTCCCTTCATGGCGTTGAATTCCGCTTGCTTGGTGCTCAGCAGGCTATCCAGGTAGGCCAATGTCTTTTCTTGCTCCTTTAGCTCCACCTCTTGCATCAGTCCGATGCCCGCCTTGCGAGCATTGTATGCTTTGGGGTAGAGTATCTTTATGCTGTCTATCTGCAGTTTGGCTTCGTTATAGTCGCCTGCGGCAAAGGCTTGTTGAGCCATGTTCAGTCGTTCGGCAGCTTGTTTTTCTACGTCTGTGCAGGCCAGGCAGGCCAGGCAAAGGCCGATAAATAGGAGTACATTTTTCATTTTTATAGGGTTCTTATTGTTTCAGGGGGCAAAAATAGAAATAATATCTGTATCTTTGTCCCCGCTTACGAAAAATATATGATAGAATTGACTCCCGACGAGCTGAAAGAACGATTCAGCCAAAAGATATTTAAACAAATAGGCGAGATAGCCGACGAGCTGGGCATGGAATGCTATGTAGTGGGCGGATATGTGCGCGACATCTTCTTGGAACGACCATCGAAGGACATCGACGTGGTGGTAGTGGGAAGCGGCATTGCCATTGCCGAAGCACTGGGCAAACGACTGGGCAAGGGTGCGCATGTGTCGGTATTCAAAAACTTTGGTACGGCACAGCTGAAGTATCGAGGCACAGAGGTGGAATTCGTGGGCGCACGAAAGGAGTCGTACACGCACGATAGCCGCAAACCAATTGTGGAGAATGGCACGCTGGAGGACGACCAAAACCGACGCGACTTCACCATCAACGCACTGGCCGTGTGCCTAAACAATGCACGCTATGGCCAGCTGGTGGACCCTTTCGACGGGATGGCCGATATGCGCGAACGAATTATTCGCACACCACTCGATCCTGATATTACCTTTAGCGACGACCCCCTGCGCATGATGCGATGCATCCGCTTTGCTACGCAACTCAATTTCTATATCGACGATGAAACGTTCGAATCGCTGAGCCGCAATGTGGAGCGCATTGGCATTATCTCGAAAGAGCGTATTGCCGACGAGCTGAACAAAATTATCCTTTCGCCCACACCATCCAAAGGATTCGTGGAGCTGGATCGCTCGGGATTGCTGCCGCTTATCTTCCCCGAACTGTCGGCCCTACAAGGGGTGGAAACAAAGAATGGACGGGCGCACAAGGACAACTTCTATCATACGCTGGAGGTGCTGGACAACATCAGCCAACAAACCGACAACCTGTGGCTGCGCTGGGCGGCCTTGCTGCACGACATTGCCAAGCCGGCAACCAAACGCTGGGAACCCAAAGTGGGGTGGACTTTCCACAACCACAACTTCGTGGGCGAACGGATGATTCCAAACATCTTCCGCACCATGAAACTGCCCATGAACGAAAAGATGAAGTATGTGCGAAAAATGGTAAGCTTGCACATGCGACCCATAGTAATTGCCGACGAGGAGGTAACAGACTCGGCCGTACGCCGACTGCTGTTCGAGGCAAGCGACGATATAGACGACCTGATGCTGCTGTGCGAGGCGGACATTACCTCGAAGAACATGGAGCGCAAGCAACGCTTCTTGAACAACTTCCAACTGGTGCGCCAAAAGCTGAAAGACCTGGAAGAGCGCGACCGCATACGCAACTTCCAACCACCCATCAGCGGCGAAGAGATTATGGAAACATTTGGCCTGGCGCCTTGCCAGCAAGTGGGCGCTATAAAAAGTGCCATCAAAGATGCAATCCTCGATGGCATTATCCCCAACGAATACGAACCCGCAAGGGCGTATATGCTGGAAAAGGCTGCGAAAATGGGGCTGAAGCCTATTGAACAGTAGTGGCTTGAAGCATGCTGCATGCGCCTAAGCAATGGTTGAAGTTGGCCAACTCGTTGCTATCAATAAGTTCGCCATGCTCGTTGTAGAGTAGCATATAGCCATTCTCCTGGTTGGGCATGCCCACTAATATAGCCACCAACGTGGCCTGCTCGGGATATTGTATCTGCACCACATCTTGCACCTCGTTCTGCGCATATTGGCCTTGCGAAAAAGCATTGAAGATGGCCGATGGTGCCTCCGATAGGGTTTGCCAATCTATTTGCTCCATCACCCAATGGCCTTGCGCATCGAACCAAACACGGGTTTCGAATTCGTTTTGCGTAAAGGTGGCTACATAATATCCCTCGTCGGCCGACCATGCTGCATCGGCTACTAGGGGAAACGCTTCCTTAAATGCATTCGTTACAGGGGAAGGCACTTCGATGGCAAATGATGCCTGCCCAACAGCGCACATAATCACAAAAAATAAAATTTTTAAATCTTTCATAAAGCTAATGGTTTGGTTAATTTTACAAACAACATAACAACCAACTTTATTATTTGTTTTCAAATTATCATTAAATTGGGCGAAAATGCTTACGCACAAAACTTACTTTTTATTCTGCCCGAAAGAAAATATTTGCAAAAAAGATTGGAAGTATAAAAAGAATATCTATATTTGCAGTGCTATTTAATAACAAAATGCTCTTAACAGCGTTTTGTTGATAACCTAAGTAACCTAAATTTGAGTAGTTATGAATATTGAACGAATAATGTCCTCATTAGAGGCAAAGCATCCAGGCGAATTGGAATATCTCCAAGCCGTTAAAGAGGTGTTGTTGTCTATCGAAGATATTTATAATGAACACCCCGAGTTTGAAAAAGCTAAGATTATAGAGCGCTTGGTAGAACCCGACCGCATCTTCACCTTCCGTGTTACATGGGTGGACGATAAGGGCGAAGTGCAAACTAATTTAGGTTATCGTGTGCAATTTAACAATGCCATTGGCCCTTACAAAGGCGGCATTCGCTTCCACGCTTCCGTAAACCTTTCTATCTTGAAGTTCTTAGGGTTTGAACAAACCTTTAAGAATGCATTGACAACATTGCCAATGGGCGGTGGTAAAGGCGGTTCGGACTTCTCACCGCGCGGAAAGAGCCAAGCCGAAGTAATGCGCTTCTGCCAAGCCTTTATGCTAGAATTGTGGCGCCATTTAGGTCCGGATATGGACGTGCCCGCCGGAGATATAGGTGTGGGCGCTCGCGAAGTGGGCTATATGTTTGGCATGTACAAAAAACTAACCCGCGAATTTACCGGCACATTCACCGGCAAGGGGTTGGACTTTGGTGGCTCGCTCATCCGTCCGGAAGCTACAGGCTTCGGTGGTTTATACTTTGTGAACGATATGCTCAAGCATAAGGGCATCGATATCAAAGGTAAAACCGTGGCTATATCAGGCTTTGGCAATGTGGCTTGGGGAGCTGCACTGAAGGCTACTGAGTTGGGGGCTAAGGTTGTTACTATCTCTGGTCCTGATGGATACATCTACGACCCAACAGGCATCAGTGGCGAAAAAATTGATTATATGCTTGAACTTCGTGCATCGGGCAATGATATTGTTGCTCCTTATGCAGACGAATTCCCTGAAGCTACTTTCGTGGCAGGTAAACGTCCGTGGGAAGTGAAAGTGGATATAGCGTTGCCTTGTGCCACTCAAAACGAATTGAACGGCGAGGATGCACGCAACCTGATTGCAAATCAAGTGACTTGTGTGGGCGAAATCTCGAACATGGGATGCACACCCGAAGCAATTGATTTGTTTATCGAAAACCAAATAATGTATGCACCAGGTAAGGCGGTAAATGCTGGTGGGGTAGCAACAAGCGGATTGGAAATGAGCCAAAACGCTATGCACATCAGCTGGAGCGCCGAAGAGGTGGACGAAAAGCTACACACCATTATGCACGGCATTCACGAGCAATGTGTGAAGTATGGAACCGAACCAAGTGGCTACATTAATTATGTGAAAGGTGCCAATATTGCTGGCTTCATGAAGGTGGCCAATGCCATGATGGCGCAAGGAATTGTTTAGATTATTTGCTTTCGAGCATGTAAAATAATACTTTGTTTAGTTGTATTTGTATTTGTGGTTGGTGTCGCCCGCGCCTGTGAAGGTATGGGCGGCACATTTATTTATAAATTATTTCTATCTTTGTCCCCTGAAATAAGTAAAACAGTAAAAATATGCTTTCTATTGAATTGAAAAATCGTCGGGATAAAATCCGCCGCTTAATGTTGCAAAAAGAGATTGATGCGCTATTGATAGCTACCAATGTTAATATGATATATGCCAATGGCTCGATGGTCAGCGGCTATCTTTATATCCCCTTAAATGCCCCATCGTACCTGTTCGTGAAACGCCCTAATACGGTGGTGGGCGAAAATGTACGCTCTATTCGTAAGCCAGAGCAATTGCCCGAGTTGATTGCTCAGTGTGGATTGCCTGCACCCACTCGCTTGGCCTTGGAGGGCGATGAATTGACCTATCGTGAGTATCAACGCTTGGCCGCTTGCTTCCCCAATGTAGAGGTGTTGCCATGTGCTACTGCGCTTGTTCGCGAAGCGCGAAGCATTAAAACGCCATTCGAGGTAGAGCTTTTCCGCCGTTCGGGTAAGTTGCATGCCGATGCTTATGCGCAAATCCCCCAAGTGTATCGTGCAGGAATGACCGATAGAGAATTGTCTATCGAAGTGGAGCGCTTGATGCGTCAAACGGGTTGTTTGGGCATCTTCCGCGTGTTTGGCCAAAGCATGGAAATCTTCATGGGAAGCCTCTTGGCGGGCGATAATGCAGCTACACCTTCTCCTTACGATTTTGCGTTGGGTGGCGAAGGATTAGACCCTTCGATACCGGGTGGTGCAAATGGCTCTTTGCTGAAGGAGGGTGAAACATTTATGGTGGATATGGGTGGCAATTACTTTGGATACATGAGCGACATGAGTCGTGTGTATGCCATTGGCTCATTATCGGATGAGGCTTACAAAGCTCACCAAGTGTGCATCGATATACAAAACGAGATTGCAGACCATGTAAAGCCGGGCGTGGTGTGCGAAGAACTTTATCAAATGGCTTTGGAGCGTGTGCGTCAAGCTGGCTTTGCCGATTACTTTATGGGCGTGGAGCAGAAAGCTCTGTTCATTGGGCATGGTGTAGGCCTTGAGATTAACGAATCGCCTGTTATTGCTTCGCGCATTGCTACTAAACTTGAGCCTGGCATGGTGTTTGCGCTCGAACCAAAGATTGTATTGCCCGGCGTAGGACCTTTAGGCATTGAAAATACATGGGTTGTAACCCCCGATGGTGTGGAGAAATTGACAAATGCTCCCGAAGAAATCGTGTTGCTATAAGAACTTTTCCTTCGTGGCAATGTTATCCAAATAGTACATTAAACGATACATGTTATGAAAATAGTAAAAATCATAGGCAGAGAGATTCTCGACTCACGTGGAAATCCTACAGTAGAGGTTGAGGTGTGGTTGGCTTCTGGAGTAATGGGAAGGGCTTCCGTTCCATCGGGTGCTTCCACGGGTATACACGAGGCTATAGAGTTGCGCGATGGAGATAAATCGCGCTACAATGGTAAGGGTGTGTTGAAGGCGGTGAAGCATGTTAACGATACAATTGCTCCTCGATTGTTGGGAATGTCGGCACTTCAACAAGCCGATATCGACAGGGCAATGATTGCACTCGATGGCACGCCCACTAAATCGCGATTAGGGGCTAATGCCATCCTTGGAGTATCGTTAGCTGTGGCTCAGGCAGCGGCTGCCTATCTTAAGATGCCGCTCTATCGCTATTTGGGTGGCGAGCAAGCGCATGTGATGCCTATTCCTATGATGAACATTATCAATGGCGGTTCGCATAGCAATGCTCCCATTGCTTTCCAAGAGTTTATGATTCGTCCGGTAGGTGCATCTTCTTTCCACGAAGGTTTGCGCATGGGTGTGGAGGTTTTCCACGCATTGAAGAGTGTGCTTGCCAAACGAAATTTAAGTACAGCAGTAGGCGATGAAGGTGGCTTTGCTCCCGAATTGACTGGTACAGAAGATGCGCTCGATTGCTTGATGCAAGCCATTCGTAGGGCAGGATATGAGCCAGGGAAAGATGTTCGTATTGCGTTGGATTGTGCTTCGTCCGAATTCTTTGTCGATGGCATTTATGATTATAGCAAATTCGAAGGAGAAAAGGGCAAGCGACGCACGTCGGAAGAGCAGATTGATTACCTTGAACAACTGATTAGTCAATATCCCATTGACTCTATCGAAGATGGTATGAGCGAAGAAGATTGGGATGGTTGGCAAAAGTTGACCGAACGTATCGGTCAGCGTTGTCAATTGGTTGGCGATGACCTCTTTGTAACCAATGTAGAGTATTTATCAAAGGGTATTCAAAAGCATTGTGCTAATGCTATCCTGATTAAAGTAAATCAAATTGGTACGCTTACCGAAACCCTTGCGGCTATCGATATGGCTCAACGCCATGGCTATAATTCTATTGTTTCGCATCGTTCGGGCGAGACTGAGGATACCTGCATTGCCGATATAGCCGTAGCTACAAATAGCGGACAGATAAAGACTGGTTCGTTAAGCCGTTCGGAGCGTGTAGCTAAGTACAATCAATTGCTTCGCATAGAAGAGATGCTTGGTGCAAAAGCGGTTTATGGCAATGCATAGCAATCGGTAAATATTAAGTGTTTTATAGTAATGGGGCATACTCGGAAGGGTGTGCCCCATTATATTTTGTTATCAAAAGATGGTATAATTTTTGCATGTCGTTAATTTTGTTTGTAGGTCTTAATGCAAATACTTATTTTTACACCCAAATAACATCCTAAGTAAATTACGAATGAAGAAGTTACACTACCTTTTATTAGCATCGACATGCATGTTATGTGCTTGTAGCTCGGGTGAAAAACAACCCGAATCGGCTTTGATGAAGAACGAAGCCCGTATAACAGAGATTATTAATGAGATGACGCTCGAAGAGAAAGTGAACATGCTGCATGGAAAGAATATGTTTTCATCAGCAGGTGTTGAGCGCTTGGGAATAGCCGATATGGAGTATGCTGATGGTCCTTTCGGTATTCGCGAAGAGATGGAGCCGCATAGTTGGAATCCATTGAATTTAGCTACCGATTCGGCTACATTCTTCCCTACTGGTTCGGCTTTAGCTGCTACATGGAGTACAGATATGGCTTACCTTTATGGCGAAGGCATGGCTAAGGAAGCTCGTCGTCGTGGTAAGGATATGATTCTTGGCCCTGCTATCAATATTCAACGCATACCTACCGGTGGACGTACTTACGAATATTTCAGCGAAGACCCCTTGTTGGCGGGTGCATTGGCCGTAGGCTATACAAAAGGTGTGCAAGATAATGGTGTAGCCGTTTGTTTGAAGCACTACGCACTGAACAATCAAGAAAATCATCGTGGATATGTGGACGTACAAGTCTCTCCTCGTGCAATGCACGAACTCTACCTTCGCCCGTTCGAAGATGCTGTTCGCAAAGCTGACGCATACGGTGTGATGGCCGCTTACAATAAGGTTGCTGGCTATTGGTGCTCGGAAAATTACATGCTTCAAGAAGAGATTTTGCGCGATATGTGGGGATTCAAAGGTATGATTATTTCCGATTGGGGAGGTACACACTCTGTGCAAGCCGCCGTTAATGGTTTGGAGGTGGAAATGCCAGGTTCTCAATATCTTGGTCAGGCATTGCTCGACTCGGTTAAGGCAGGTGTAATTTCCGAAAGTATTATTGACAAACGTGTGCGCAATATCTTGCGTGTGCGTTTAGCCATCGAGCCTATACCGGCAAGCGAAGCAAACAAAGAGATGGCATCGCAACCCGAACAACAACAAACCGCTTACGAAGTGGCTAAGCGCTCTATCGTATTGCTGAAGAACAAGAATCAATTGCTTCCAATCGACTTGAATAAGTCAAAGAAAATTGCCGTTATTGGTGCTAATGCCGTGGCCAAGCAAGCGCAAGGTGGCGTAGGTGCAGGTGTGAAGGCTTTGGTGGAAATTACACCGCTCGAAGGCTTGTTGCAACGCATTGGCGATAAGGCCGAGGTGCGCTATGCACAAGGATATCCCACTTATACTCGCATGGAACGTTATAGAGGTATTTCGCCTATTCAAGAGGCTGATAAAGAATTGATGAAGGAGGCCGTAGCTTTAGCTGCTGAGTCGGATTTGGTAATCTTCGTAGCAGGTAATAATCGTGAAATTGAAACCGAAGGCTCCGACCGAGATAACATTGCTTTGCCCATGGGACAAGCTCAACTTGCCGCCGCTTTGAAGCAAGCTAATCCTAATCTTGTTACCGTATTAGTAACTGGTGCACCCATCGAACTTTATCCTATCGAACCTATTTCCGACGCAATGCTCGTGTCGTGGTTTAATGGCTCAATGGGTGGTTTAGCTTTGGCTGATGTGTTGCTTGGCGAGGTTTCTCCATCGGGCAAACTTCCTTTCACTTTCCCAATTACATTGCAAGATGTGCCGGCTTATAAGTTGAACACCTATCCACAACAATTTAGCGAAGAGACAAGCGATGTGTTTGTCGACCTTGTTAATCGTCAAAAAGATCGCACACAACGCCAATTGTTGGCTCATTATAGCGAAGGTATTTTTGTGGGCTATCGTTGGTACGATACTAAGCAACAACCTGTTATGTATCCGTTTGGTCATGGCTTGTCGTATGCTACTTTCCAATACGAAGGTATTCAAGCAAAAGTTAAGAAAAATGCAGTAGAAGTAACCTTTACGCTTACCAACAATGGTGCTATGCAAGCCGAAGAAGTGGTGCAACTCTATGCATCGCGCCCCGAAAGTGCGATTGAACGCCCTGCTCAAGAGTTGAAAGCCTTCCAACGCGTATCGTTGGCGCCGGGCGAAAGCAAGCAAGTAGCACTTACGATACCTCGCGATGATTTCCGCCATTGGGATGAGGCTATCGGCGGATGGCAAGTAGAGTCGGGTAAGGTAGTGCTTCGCGTAGGTACTTCGTCGCGCGAACTTAGTTTGCAAACCGAGATTCAGTTGTAAAGAATAATGTTGTTTTTATAATTGTTTTAGCGAGTTCGTCCTTTGGTGGCGGGCTCGCTTTTTATTTGTTTCTACCGAACGCATTCGGTGCATCTACCGAACCCACTCGGTGGATGTGCGGAATAGTATCGGTGGCGAACGGGAGTTAAGGGAAAATAAATTTAGTGTTAAGGGAAAATAAATTGACCTTTTGACCATTTGACCACTTTTCGTGTTTTTGTTACGAAAATTTGGCTAATTTGCAAAATATTCGTAATATTGCAAGTTAAAAATAAAATAGTAGAAACTAACCCCTTTTTATTTTATGAGATACTTTAAGTTTTTGGCCGCCGTGGCAATAGTTTGCTGCTTGGCCGCATGTACCGACAATGGTACAGAATCGTCTGGTCTGAAGATGAATCAGAAGGGCTATTTGGAAACGAGAGGTGTAAACGTAATGGTGTATAGCAACCCATTCTCAGCAATTTTCTATGATGAAAAGCGTTCGGGTATTGACATTGTGCATCATGGCGAACTGACCGTGACCAATGGTGGTGTACGCTTCAATGAAACACCCGAACAATGGGACTTGGTACCCGAAATGAAAAGCCGCGAAATTGATTCAATCTCAGGACAAGTAACCGTTCAACTCTACTATAAAGAGTATGAATTCGAACCTATCTTGAAGGTGACTCCCAAGGGCAAAGGATTCAACATTGAAGTGCATCTGGAACAACCCATTCCACAAGAATTGGTAGGTAAGGCATGTTTCAATCTCGAATTCCTTCCATCGGCTTATTGGAATCACTCGTACATCGTAGATGGTAAACCTAACTACTTCCCACGCTATGCTGGCTATGACACAGAAACTAAACCATTGGCCGAAAAAGCTAAGCAAGTGAACAACTTGACAACCTCTGACGATAGAGGCACTGGTAAGTTCGTTGCACCGAAACCATTGGCCGAAGGACGCAAGTTTGTCATGGCACCAGACGATCCAAAACGCTTGATTACCGTTACCGGCGACACAGATATCCAACTTTATGACGGCCGCATCTTGGCGCAAAATGGTTGGTTTGTGCTTCACTCATTCTTGCCCGCCGACAAAACCGGTAAGGTAATGGAATGGATGGTAGAACCTAACTCTGTATCAACATGGGTGCGCGAGCCAATTATTGGTTTCTCGCAAGTAGGTTACACACCAAACCAAAAGAAAGAATCGATTATCGAACTCGATCCGAACGATAAACCACAATCGGTAGCAAATGTATATCGCGTGAACGAAGACGGCTCGGCTACATTGGCCAAGGCGGTGAAGACAACAGAATGGGGTCAATACCTCCGTTACAACTACTTGAAAGCCGACTTTAGCGATATCACTGAGCCAGGTATCTACTACATTGAGTACGACGGACAACAAACCAACTGCTTCCCAATTGCAGAAGATGCGTATGCTAAGGTTTGGCACCACACTCTCGACGTTTGGTTCCCTGTTCAAATGGACCACATGACCGTGAAAGAGGGCTATCGCGTATGGCATGGTGCACCACATTTGGACGATGCCGTGCAAGCACCTCCTACAATACCTCACTTCGATAACTTCCAAATGGGCGATGAACTTCACTCACCATACAAACCATATCAATACATCCCTGGTTTCGACCAAGGTGGTTGGTTCGATGCTGGTGATTGGGACATCGAAGGTAACTCGCACGCAGGTGTTGTTTCTAACTTCGTAGCTACTTGGGAAAACTTCCGCCCCGAACGCGATGAAACAATGGTGGACAAGCAAAACAAATACGTGAACATCCACTTTGCCGACGGACAACCCGACTTGTTGCAACAAATCGAACATGGTATCTTGCCATTGCTCAATATCGTAGAAAAGATTGGTCACGCTTGTCGTGGTGTAAACCATGTACACTTGTATCAATACAACCGCTTGGACGAACCTAGCACCATTACAGACAATAAGCACCTCACTGGTGACGAACGCTGGGTATTTACCTACTATAACGATGGCATGACAACAGCCTATACATCGGCTTTGGCTTCTGCAAGCCGTGCATTGAAGGAATTCAATCCATCACTTGCTAAGCGCTGCCTTGCTGCTGCTATCAAACTTTGGAACGATAACGAAGAAAAGACAACTACGCCTGCATTTATGCAACCTGGTTTCCAACTCTTTTTGGCTACTGGCGACAAGAAATACATTGCAAACTTGGAAGAAAACCTCTTGAAATCTTTCACTGGACGCAATGGAAAGCTTAATACACGCAACCTTTCGTTTGCATTGCAAGCAGTTCCTTATATGAGCGAAGGTTTCTTAGCACAATTGAAGCCTGTTGTAGAAGCCTATAAGCAAGAACTTGACGAATTGGCTACTCAAAGCCCTTATGGCGTTAATGTATATGGTACAGGTTGGGGTAGCACAGGCTCAATCGTTGGTCAAGGCATCAATTGCTATTGGGCAAACAAATACTTCCCAGAAATCATTAGTAAAGATGAGATTTACAAGTGTGCCGACTTTATCTTTGGTTGTCACCCACATTCAAACCGTTCTTATGTAATGGGTGTTGGTGTTGTACCTAAGAATGTTGCATACGGTAACAACCGTGCCGACTTCTCATTCATTCCAGGTGCATTGGTACCAGGTTTGCTCTTGTTGCAACCAGACTATTTGGAAAACAAGGACGATTGGCCATTCTTCTGGGGACAAAACGAATCAACAATCGGAGGTAATGCTTCGTATTTGTTGTTCGGAAATATCTTGAGCAATTTAAAATAAAACCGACGTAATATTAGTCAATAAATACAATTAAATATAAACCAAAAGTGGCTGAGATTCTCAGCCACTTTCTTTTTTTATACCTCAATCCGCCAACTCAATCACTTCTAAATCTTTGAAGTTACCTTCGTCAATAACGAAACGTACCAATGTACGTACTTTGTGAAAACCATACTTACCCGCCGCACCTGGATTGATGTGAAGCATATCCAAAGTTTTGTCATACTTCACCTTCAATATATGCGAATGTCCACTAATGAATAACTTTGGCGGGCGCGTAAAGATGCTACCGGCTATTGAAGGGTCATACTTTCCCGGATAGCCACCGATGTGCTTCATCAACACTTCGGCACCACCAACTTTAAAGCGTAATGTTTGTGGATATAGACGGCGAATATCTTGCCCATCAATATTACCATATACCGCACGTAAAGGTTTGAAAGCAGACAACTTCTCCACTACCTCCATCGAGCCTATATCTCCCACATGCCAAATCTCGTCACACTCGGCAAAGTAGTGCAAGTATTTCTCATCCCAATAGCCATGTGTGTCGGAAAGTAAACCTATTTTTACCATAAAAACGTTGTTTTTAACATTCGTAGCGCGAAATTACGAAAAAAAGTTTTTCTTTTCGATAAAGATGCCTACTTTTGGGAAAAGTTTAGAATAGAACGCGATGCAAAACAGGTATTTCAAACGAGACATCAGTTGGCTTTCCTTCAATTATAGAGTGTTGTTGGAGGCGTCGGATGATACGCTACCATTGTACGAGCGCATCAATTTCATTTCAATCTACTCGTCAAACTTGGAAGAGTTTTACAAAATCCGTGTGGCCGACCACAAAGCGGTGGCATCGGGTGTAGTAACTTCCGAGGATGAAACAAAAGAGCAAGCGCGCGATTTGGTGGAAGCCATCAACAAAGAGGTGAATCGCCAAATGGAGATGCGTATCAAGATATACGAGCAAAGCATTTTGCCCGCATTAAAGAAGAATCACATCATCTTTTATCAAAGTCGCACGGTAGAAGCACCTCATCAAGAGTATATCCGTCGTTTCTTCCGCGAGGAGATATTGCCCTATCTATCGCCCGTACCGGTAACCAAAGATAAGGTTGTATCGTTTTTACGCGATAATCGCCTCTACTTGGCCGTGCGTTTGCTTCGCAAAGGCGAAACCGACCCCCATAATCGTGTGCGTCATTTTGTAATGAAGTTGCCCTATAGCAAGGTGCCGCGTTTCATTCAACTACCCAAGATAGGAAAGAACTACTACATCATGTTTATCGAAGATATTATCAAAGCCAATTTGGATATTATCTTCCCGGGCTACGATGTGGATTGTAGCTATTGCATCAAGATTTCGCGCGATGCCGATATCTATATAGATGATGCCGCCAACACCAACGAGATTATCGAACAAGTAAAAAAGAAGGTAAAGAAGCGTAAGATTGGCGATGTGTGTCGCTTTGTTTACGACCGCGCCATGCCACACGATTTCCTTTCCTATCTAATGGATGCATACCACATTGATAAAAGCGAGTTGGTACCTGGCGATAAACATCTGAATTTAGAAGATTTGCGCTCTCTTCCTAATCCGAATAAACACCTTCCGCAACAAAAGAAACCGCAACCTATGAAGTTGCATTGCCTTGACGAGCGCGAGTCTATCTTCAACTATGTGGCGCGTCGCGATTTGTTGTTGTGCTATCCTTATCATAGTTTCGACCACTTCATTCATTTCCTATATGAAGCCGTTCACGACCCTACCGTGCGCGAAATTATGGTAACCCAATACCGTGTAGCCGAAAACTCGGCCGTTATCAATACATTGATAGCCGCCGCACAAAATGGTAAGAAAGTAACCGTTTTCGTAGAGTTGAAAGCACGCTTTGATGAAGAGAACAACTTAGCCACCGCTGAGATGATGAAGGCGGCCGGCATTAACATTATCTTCAGTATACCAAAACTGAAGGTGCATGCCAAGGTTGCTTTGGTGCTCCGACGCGATGAGCAAGGACATAAACTAACTAGTTATGCTTACGTCAGCACCGGTAATTTCAATGAAAAAACTGCTTTGATTTATGCAGACTTAGGTTTGTTTACATGCAATCCGGTTATTGTGAACGACCTGCATAACCTTTTCCGTACATTGCGCGGAAAGAAGAATCCGGTTTTCCATCGTTTGTTGGTGCCTCGTTTCAATTTGATAGACAAACTGAACAAACTCATTGAACACGAAATGGATTTGGCTAAGGCAGGGAAGGAGGGAAGAATTATCCTAAAGATGAATGCGTTGCAAGACCCCGCCATGATTGAACGTCTATACGAAGCATCGCAAGCCGGTGTACAAATCGACTTAATTGTGCGTGGCATCTGTTGCTTGAAACCCAACCAACCTTATAGCAAGAACATTCGCATCACACGCATTGTGGATAGTTTCCTTGAACACTCGCGTGTGTGGTACTTTGGTAATAACGGTCGTCCGAAGCTATTCCTCGGCTCGCCCGACTTTATGCGTCGCAACCTCTATCGTCGTATCGAAGCCGTTACACCCGTGTTGGATAAGGATATCAAAGCACTGCTTATCAAGATGTTACACATACAATTGGCCGATAAACGAAAGGCAAGCTTTGTGGACGAACATTTGCAACATCAATGGAAATCGCCCAATCCTCAACAAGAAACTATTCGTTCGCAATACACCTTCTACGACTATTTGAAGGATTTAAATAAGTAAGGCGTGCCAATTGGCACGCCTTACGCTTATCTTTGCATCATGCTTTTAATTAAGCAAAAGCATTCAAGTTGTCATCGTTATAGATGTTCTTGCCTTCGGCGGTATAGAGGCTTTCAATGCGTTGTGCATAAGCCTTTTCAATCTTGCCACGAACCATCTTCATTGTACTATTAATCATTTGATTTTGTTCAGTGAATGGTTCGGCCAATACGGCAAATGTACTTGGCAACCAACGGTCGGGGAACATGCCACCGAGTTCAGCGTCGCCACCCTTCTTGAACTTATTGATGTCCGCTTCGATAGCAGCGATAGCCGCTTTCTTGCCTTCGGGTGTATTCAATTTCAATCCTTGACGTTCGATGAACTTAGCAATGCGTTCCTTGTTGGGTACAATCAATGCAGTAGTGTAGTTCGATTGGTTGTTGTAAAGCATCACTTGGTCAATGCTTGGCGAGTGTTGTACCAAAGCCTCTTCAATACCTTCTGGGCTATACTTTTCACCGTCGCTACCAATGAGCAAGCTCTTGAAACGACCCAATACATAGAGCAAACCATCCTTGCCCATGTAACCCAAGTCGCCAGTGTATAGGTATCCGTCGCGCACGGTTTCGGCCGAAGCAACGGGGTTCTTCCAATAGCCGGCCATAACGTTTTCGCCTTTCACTACGATTTCACCCTTTTCGCCTACGGGAAGTTCCTTGCCATCCGAGTCGCAAATCTTCAATTCAAGCGGTTTCACCAACTTACCACTCGAACCTAAACGGAACTTTTCAGGACCATTCGATGAAAGTACCGGAGTAGCTTCACTCAAGCCATAGCCTTGATACATTGGCATGCCAATGCCCATGTAGAACTTTTGCAAATCCTTGTCGAGCAATGCACCGCCGCCGATGAAGAATTTCAGTTCGCCACCGAAGTTTTCGCGCACCTTCGAGAAGAGAATCTTGTCAAATAGGCAAACAAGCGGCTTCAATAGGATGCGCCATCCCTTGCTTTCCAAGTTCGTTTCGCCATGATAAAGTTGAGCGGTTGCCAATGCAAAGTTGAATAACTTCACGGTGTTCTTACCCTTAGCGCGGATGCCTTGTTCAATGTTCTTCTTGAATGTCTTGGCCAATGCTGGTACACTGAGGATGAAGTGTGGCTTCACCTCTTTAATATTAAGAGGGATGTTCTTCAATGTTTCCAATGGTGTACGTCCCACTTGTGTAGTAGCTACTGCTGCACCTACCGAACACATGATGTAGAAACCTACAACGTGAGCAAAGCAGTGGTCCAATGGAAGGATAATCAGTGTGCGCCAATGTTCGTTGATATCCACCAAAGTAAGCGATTGCTCTACGTTCGATGTATAGTTGCGGTGAGTCAAGATAACGCCCTTAGGGTCGGCAGTTGTACCCGATGTATAGGTGATGGTGGCATAATCATCGTTTTGGATAGATTGACCGATAGCCAAGAACTCTTCCATCGAGTGAGTAGCCAAGAATTCATCGCCCATCTTTTGCACTTCGGCAAGCGAGATTTCTTTTTCTTCGTAGCTTGGCATCTCGTCGAATACGATAACTTTCTCTACGTTAGGAAGTTGGTCTTTGATAAGGCGCACTTTTTTTAGTTGAGTGCCCGAAACCATAATGTATTTCACTTCGCCATGAATCAAGCGGAACAACAAGTCGTTGCTCTCTTCCAACTTGATAGACAAAGGTACGTTGATGGCACCGGCATAGAACATGGCCAATTCGCCAATAATCCACATATTACAACCTTCGCTTAGCAAGGCCATTGTATCACCCTTCTTTACTCCAAGGGCTTGCAAACCAGCACCTAATTGATAAACTTTCTTCTGCACTTCGGCATAAGTAGTAGGTTGAAACTCTTTTCCTATCTTTTCCAACAGGAAGGTGTTGTTAGCATACTGCTTTACGGATGATTCAAATAAATCAACAAGTGTTCTTTTCATTGATAATCAATTTAATATTTGGGCGCAAAAATACTAATTCTCATGCTAAATACAAAACTTAACATCACTTTTCGGTTTTCATGCTGCAAAATAGTCGCTTTCTTACTACTTTCTCGCACAATTTTTTTCTCCATTGATCGCAATAAAACCGATATGTGCCGGGAAGAAATTGTTTAGTCGGCGCATAAAATTAAAACCACGATGTGATTTCAATAAACCACACTGTGGTTTCATGAAACCACGATGCGGTTTCGTAAAATAACGTCGATATTTTAACTATATTCAGGCACTAAGCGCTTTTAGTGTCGTAGTTTGCATTTTTTTCTTTAACGATGCACAAGAAATTTCTTCGCAAATAGCGAGGGAACAGTGTGCTATGCCATATTATATTATTAAGGATACGACGTATTAGTGCCTATGTCGTACGAATTAATCTTAAAAAGTGTCTCCTACTATTAATTATAGTTGCAATAGTTAATCATTACAGCTATTTTTGCAAAATAAATAAACTGACAACTTTCCATGATAACACATTACTTGAAGGTTGCCGTGCGCAATCTGTTGAAGTATAAAACACAAAGCATCATCAGCATTGTAGGATTGGCCATTGGCCTGGCCACCTTTTCCCTATCGAGCATTTGGCTGAAGTACGAAATGAATTACGATACCCATTGGCCGGATGCGGAACGCATCTATCAAGTCGGTACACTATATGAGGGGAAAATTGATAAATTCAGCGCTCCGCAAGCTCCTAAAACTGCCAATGATTTGAAACAGCAATATCCCGAAGTAGAGGAGGCCTGTGCCTCTTATTCTGTTACTGTATCAAAAGATAATATTGCTCATATATTAGTAGATACAGCTTATAATCGAATATTTCCACTGACGATATTGGAAGGAACCGACCAGTTCCTATATCAACCCGGCATGGCCGGCATTACCGAGAGTGCCGCCAAACGTCTGTTTGGCACAACGGATGTATTGGGCGATACTATCATCAACGGATATCCGGACAAACTTACTATTTGTGCCTTGTTGAAAGATTGCAATAAACATGCCAATTATCCGTACGAAGTTATCTGTTCTCTTCAGAATAGACTCGATCTTGCTCAAGTGAATATTACCAATGTATTCGTGAAGCTCCATCCCGATACGAATGTGGAAGCATTGAATGAAAAACTGAAAACATTTAAAACCGAAACACTTCAAACTTTCCCTGATGGCTCGACAAAAACAAGCGTTTACACGCAATCGCTTACCCTTGCTCCACTTACAACTCTACATTACACTCACAATAGAGGTATCGCTGCCATTCGTTTGGAGCATATCCGTATGTTCAATGTGGTGGGATTGATAGTTGTGTTTTGTGCGTTACTCAATTATTTGATTCTTTACGTCATCCGTCTCTATATTCGTCGTCGCGAAATGGCTTTGCGTCGTGCACATGGTGCAAGTGAAGGTAGTCTGCTACGCCTTACCATGACCGAGTTGCTACTATTGATAGGCATTTCCATTTGTTTGGGTATGCTTGTCACAGAATTACTATATCCTTCCTTTAAGGAGATTGCCGGTATAGACGAGGGGATAGGTTTCCTTTATCGCGAATCGGCTATCTACATGGGTGCTTTAATTCTGCTTTCCTTGTTGCTATCGTCCATTGTGCTCTATGTTCAGCAATGTCGTTCGCACCGTGCTTCACTCTTGCCGGTTACGTCGTCGGGTAGCCCTTTCAACTTTCGTCGTTTGGCTATGGGTGTGCAGTTATTTATCAGTATATTCGTGTTGTTCGCCACCTTTACCCTACAGAAACAGTTGCGCCAACTGCACCATTCTGATGATATGGGCATAAACTTAGATGTAATAATGGCCGAAGGGTGGACTATGTGGGCAGAAAGACCTACAGAAGAGATAGATGGAGTAATGGAAGAGATCCCTTACATCAACTACTATAAAACAGAACATTACCCCTTCGATGCCAGAGCCATAATATATGGAAGTACCAGCATTAGATTTGTAAACGAACGTGACGAAGAACAAACGATAAAGGGTACCGTATATAGAATCAGTCATGATGCCTATCGGGTATATGGTTTGCAAGTTGTTGCAGGAGAAATGCCCACAGAATCGAACGTTGAAAACGGTTGTTGGATAAACGAGTCGTTTGCTTCCCAAATGGGATTAACACCAACTGAAGCAATAGGCCTATCAATAGATGCCGGTTATCATGGTCTTGGTATCATCCGTGGTGTAATAAAGAATATTTCGATTTCTCCAATTATCCCATCTCCTCCAGGCGTTTACATAATCTCAGCGAACGATGAAATAGGTATGGGTGGATTCAACTACCGCCTTCGCTTCCTCACTTCCGATATCAAAGACATAAATGTATTAGAAGATAGCGTTAGCTCGTACTTGAAGCGTCATTTCCCGGCCGAAGCTCATAATATGCCGATGGATTTTTATACCATTCGCGATACAATAGAACTTGCTTTGCAATCGGAACGTGTATTGATGAAGCTGCTTGGCATTGCTTCGGGTGTATGTATCTTCATTACGTTGTTTGGCATCTTCTCTATGGTGAGCCTGACGTGTGAACGTCGTCGCAAAGAGATGGCCATACGCAAGGTGCATGGCGCAAAGATTCGCGACATCATCGGGCTGTTTGCCAAGGAGTATGGCATCTTGTTGTTGGTTTCGGCGGTGGTAGCATTCAGTGTGGGCTATGCTGTGATGAAGCAATGGCTACAGACGTATGTGATACAAACCACCATTTCGTGGTGGATATATGTCGCCATCCTTGCGGCCGTCACTCTGATGATTGTCCTCTGTGTGGGCTATCGTGTATGGAAAGCCGCCAATGAGAATCCGGCTGATGTGGTGAAGAGTGAGTAAATTGAGAATTGAAAATTGAGACTATACCTTGGTGTTAAAAATTAAAAGAGGTTTTGACTGACCGAAGGGAAGTAATTGAAAGATAACCGCCACTTGTAGGGACGCAATCATTGCGTCCGATAGGTAATAACGAAACATAGCATATATGAAAAGAATAATAATCTGTGGTTTGTTGCTATTGCTGAACATAATTATGCAGGCACAAAACGAAAGGACTATTGAGGGTGGTTTTGCGAGTGTAGACGATATTCACAAAGCTATGGAACAATACGATTACGAAGCAGTGATTCAGAATCTCCCTCCTATGAGTGGAGATACATTGTTTACTCGCTTACGGGCACAAGCATTGAAGTCGATGGGGCGTATGTCAGAAACGCTTGCTGAATGGAACTCCTTACTTCCGGCTGATAGCACGAATGTGAAAGTGATTATGGAGTTGGCTGAATGTTATAGGCAGATGGGTAATACCAATAAAGCACTGGCATGCTACCGGAAGGCAATCGAGTTTAAGCCGAAAAATAAATATTTCCGTTTACAATACATCCGTACATTGTTGAATGTGAAGAGGTATGAAGATGCAAAGAGTGCTTGCCATGAATGGTTAGACATAGATACAGTATCTGCTATAGGGTATAACTATCTGGGACAAGCTTACGAAGGAATGGCGTTAGAAGATACAAATGCACTTTCATTGGCTTTCCTTAGTTATAGTACTGCCTATCTGCGCGATTCGTTGGATGCGCAAATTGTGGCACGAATTGCCAATATGTTCAATAATAACCAGCAGTACCGGGATGCTATTGATGTGACGGAAACCTATCGTTTGACGGATACATTGAACATTGATGTAAATCGGCAGAATGCCAAAGCTTACTGTCTGAATAAAGAATATAAAAAGGCAATAGAACGTTACGAAAGTCTGAAACGGATGGGTGATAACTCTTTCCTTACTTTCTATTATTTAGGTATGAGTTATATTTATGACAATTGGCCGTATGGAGGTTACGATAATTTAAAGGAGGCGCTTCGTCAAAGTCCTCAGGACATTAATGTTCTATATTATCTGGCACGGGCTTGTGCCTATTCTTCGTATAAACAGGAGGGAGTAACATACATGAAAAAAGCGATTGATATCGCAACTCCAAACGATAGCTTGATGGCTCGTCTTTATGGCGGTTTGGCTGAATGTTATTTTCATACCAACGAACCTTACAAACGCATTGATGCGCTGAAGGAACAATATAAATGGGACAAGCACCGGGTGAATTATTATCATATAGCACAAATTTATGATTCAGAAAAGGATTATGCCAATGCCATCTATTACTACGAAAAGTATATGGCGTTAGTTCCTAAAGAGGAACGTATTCTTAAAGATGATAACGGAAATCCTATAGAAAATTCACAAACCTACTATCAGTTGGCAAACAAACGGATAAAGAAAATCAAAGAAGAAGATTTCTTTCGAAATGGTGTAGAAAAGTAATATTGTAAAATAATATTTGTGCGCATATGCAATGATACCTACCCCCTTTCAGAAGCTATTCTGAGAGGGGGTGGAATCAGTATATGACAGAGATAGGCTCGATGATATACTGAGCCTATCTCTGTATATGACTGATTGTAGCTCTGTAATACTTTCATCTTTTCGAGTTAAGACAAAGCTGCAAATATGTATTAGTATTTTACTCTGGCAACATCACCACACCCAGTTTGCGCTTGCCATCCATCTTGGCAACGATGGGACTTTCGAAACGAACGTGGCGCAAGTACTTGGTTTCGAAGAGAGCGGGTTGATTGTTCAAGAACGCTTGGTTGTAGATGCCATCGTTCATAAAGGCGTTGATGGTGAAATAGCCTACACCAAACGAGGTAAGGTTCTGGAAGAAATGCGTACCTTGGCTGGGATCGACGCGATAGTTGGTCAAACCGGCTTCGACAATAATACGTGCCGCACTGATGTGTGGCCACTTCACGGGGATACCAAGCCATGTGTCGCTACTTCCCCAACGTCCGGGGCCTATCAGCACATAGTTCTTGCCTTCGTTTAAGAATTGTTGGTTCAGTTTCTCTATCTCCCAAGCAATCTCTTGGTTGTTCGACGCACTATAATTATCTGTCTTTACATATACCACATCGAATACATCGTTCACGATGCCGTGTCCAAGCGAATTTTCCGATTTTAAGAGCAATTTGCTTTCGTCAATCTCGGCAATATTCTCTTCCAACATCTCTTTACTATCGACAATGGGACGGATTTGTAGCAGATAGAAGGTCCCTGACTTCTGCTTATCGTTGAGCGTGGCGGCAAATTCAATCTCTACGGGGCGACGCATCTCTTGCTGGCCATGCTTCAGTGCCAATTGCAACAATTTTGGCAAGGGAAAGACATCGTGCTGAAGAATGTTGGCAAAGGTAATCACCTTACGACCACCTGGATATATGCCATCGCGCAGCACTTGGTCGTAGGGATCGAAAGTGGAGGCTATATAGTTGAGCGAACCATCTTTATCGGCCTCTTTTACATGCAATTTTAAAAGATTGAAACCATCGTCGATAGAGAAATTATCGCCAGAATTCTTCAAGTCGAGTGCATAGAAGCGGGTTTGCGTTTCGCGCAAGGCAATATCCAACTCGCTTGTCTGCAACACTTGGTTAGGATGATAGGGCGAGAAGCGAAGTGTCAATCCACCATCTACGATATACTTACCCAAACCTAATGCCAAGTTTACGATTCCTTCTTCGGCTTTCTCTTCGCCAAGGGGATAGTAGTTCAACGAACGTGCCACACCCGACATGTTGGGATAGTAGCGTTCGCCATACTGATTGCCCACCACCTCTTGGATGATGACCGCCATCTTTTCCTGATCAATAACGTTGCTAGTAGCTTGCATGTAGGCTTTGGAATCGCGGAAATAGACAGATGCATACACACCTTTGATGGCATCGGAAAGCATGCGAAGCATTTCGTACTTATCGTCCAAATAAGGAATCATATAGGTGCTATAGATGCCAGCAAAGGGCTGGTAGTGTGAGTCTTCCAATAGGGACGATGAACGTATAGCAATGGGCGACTTCACAACATCGAAGAAGGTGAAGAAGTCTTCGATGAGCGAGTCGGGCAGTTGTGCTTTAAGGAAATGGCGCAGGATAACTTCGTCGTCGCTATCCGATAGGGCAACTTGATAGAGGTTGTTGCGATCCATAAACTCATCGAAGATGTCTGTACAAAGCACAAGGGTTTTGGGTATGGCTACGCGGGCGTTGTCGAACTCTTCGAATTCGGGGTGTTGCTTCACCATATTGTCTATAAAAGCCAAACCGCGCCCCTTGCCGCCCAACGAGCCTTCGCCAATGCGGGCAAAGTTGGAATAGCGGTCGAAACGGTCGCGTCGGAAGATGGCTACCACACCTTGGTTCTTCATTTTACGATACTTCACAATAGCCTCCATAATGATGTGGCGGTGGGCATCAACATCTTGCAAACTGTTCCAAGTGATGGGTTTCAAAAACTCGGCAATAGGAAACATGGCACGCGAATAGAGCCAACGGCTGACGTGGTTGCGGCTGATGTGGTAGAGGAACGATTCGGCCGGCACGGCAAAGAGGATGTTTTGCAGCTCTTTAAGGTCGCGAACGCGGGCAATCTCTTCCAACGTATTTGGGTTGCGGAAAATGAAATCGCCAAATCCAAAGCTATCGGATACGGTGCGTCGGAGGTCAACGTCCATCTTTTTGGAATTCTTGTCGATGAACGCAGCACCATATTTATGTGCATAAATTTCGTTTTTCGTTTCGCTGGATTGTACAATCAAAGGCACAAAGGGGTCTTCCTTACGAATGGCAGAGATAAGTTTAATACCAGCAAGGCCATCTTTTTCGCCCCCCTCAACAAGCGGAAAGCGAACATCGGTAATCACACCAAGGGTGTTGTCCTTATAGCGGTTATAGATGGTGATGGCCTCTTCGTAGGTACGTGCCAATACAATCTTTGGTCGTCCACGCATGCGCAAGGTGCGTTGGTGGCCGTTTAGGGCTTCGGTACTGAATTCTTGGCTTTGCTTCAGCACGAATTTATAGAGGTTGGGCAGGGTGGATGAATAGAAACGGATGCTGTCTTCTACCAACAGGATGAGCTGCACGCCCACCTCCTTGACGTCGTGCTCCAGGTTCATCTTATCCTCTATCAGCTTGATGATGGAAAGGAGCAAGTCCGTATTGCCTAACCAACAGAAGACGTAGTCGAAGGGGGTGAGGTCTTCGCCCATAATGCGGCGGGTGATGCCGTGGCTGAAGGGCGTAAGGATAACCATCGGTGTGGCCGGATAGCTGCGCTTGATGCTACGCGCCGTGTCGAAACCTTCGCCATCGCCCGTACCTGGCATACAGATAATGAGGTCAAACGATAGAATGCCGAGCAGGTGTATAGCCTCGTCGTAGCTACTGGCACGTGTGAAGCGTGGTGGATAGCGCAAGGATAGCGAGGAGTATTCATTGAAAATTTTCTCTTCGATACGCCCGTCGTCCTCCATCATGAAGGCATCGTAGGGGTTGGCTATCAGCAACACATTGAAGATGCGGCGCGTCATCAAGTTCACAAATTGAGTATCTTTTAGGTATAGCTGATTCAGTTTTAGTTTGCTGAGCATGGCATTTCTATTTTTTTATTTTTGCAAAAATAGAAATGATTTATGATTTAAGTTTTATGATTTATGATTTTTTTTAATCTCAACTCTCAATTCTCAATTCTCACGAAGCTGACGCATGCCGCTCCCAATAACAACATCACACCCGCCAGTAGCAACATATTGCCTTCGGCCGGAAGTGAATCGGCACGGCTGAGTAGTGTGAGCAACGAGCCGCCAAGTGCGGCGGCAACGATTTGTGGTAGGCAGATGGTGGCATTGAACAACCCCAAATAGCTACCCATGTGCGGCCCACGAAGTGAGTTGGTCAGGATGGTAAAGGGTAAAGATAGCATAGCCGCCCAAGCACAACCAATGAGCACAAACGAAAAGAACAAGCCATATGGATGGTGTATGAACCACGTGGATATAAACCCGGCAGCACCCAATAGAAGGCTGATGCGATAGCTTTGTTTGCGATGGCGGAAATAGGGTAGGAAAACTGACCATAGCATAGAGCCAATGGCTTGTACGGCAAAGAGTACACCCACCCAATCGCCGGCTTTCTGATATTGCAAACTGGCGGTATCGATGAGCAACTTTCCTTCGAAGCTTAGGATGATAGGGGCTTCGAACACATCGGCCGCTATGCTTCCGGTGGTGTATGTCCACATCATCATAAAGGCAAACCAACAGAAAAATTGCACCAAGCCAACACTCCAAAACACACGGGGTGCATGCACAAGTAAATGAAAAAGGTTGGTGCGGTGATGTGCCTTTGGATGCTCTATGTTGTGGTAGATGGCATACTCCGTAGGGGGCATTTCGCGAACATGTGTCACGGTATAGACAACACAAAGAATCAGGATAATGGCGCCGGCATAGAAGCTATAGACAACCGTATGGGGCACTTCTCCCAAAGGTGCCGTATTGGCTATCCCGATGGCGGCCAGAAAGAAGGGGAAAAGGAATCCAACAAGGCTTCCGGCATTGCTCAGAAGGCTTTGTATGGAGTATGCCTTTGCCTTTTGGCGTTGATTTACCATATCTCCCACCAACATCTTAAAGGGTTGCATGGCCATGTTGATAGAGGTGTCCATCAACATCAGTGTGAAGAGGGCAAACGTCATGGCGTGAGCGGCCGCTATGCCTATATTACCGGCATTGGGAAGCAAGGCCATAACAATGACGGATAGGATAGCACCCACAAGCAGGTAAGGAATGCGTCGGCCCAGGCGACACCACGTCCTGTCGCTGGCGGCTCCTACAAGCGGTTGCACAATGATACCTGCCAAGGGCGGTAGTAACCAATAATAACTAAGGTTGTGAGGGTCGGCACCAAGGGTAGCAAAGATGCGACTGATGTTGGCACTTTGCAGGGCGTAGGCTATTTGTACGCCGAAGAACCCGAAACTAATGCTCCATAGCTGTCGGGTGGTAAGGTTAGGTTGCATGTGTAAATAGTGGTTAGTTTATATAGCTATTAGCTACTAGTGACTAGTGAAAAATCATAATTCTCAACTCTCAATTCTCAATTCATCTCGTCGTCCCTCGCACTACGAGGTTCGTTTTCACTATTCGGTTTTTGCCATCAGTTTTTCCTTCTATCTTCTCGTGGAGAATGTCGAAGGCGCTTTTGCCTACCTCCTCGCCACGTTGTTCAACGGTGGTTAGTTTAGGGTCGGTGCTTCGGGCAATGTCGTCGTCGGAGAAGCCGCAGATAGCTACCTCGTCGGGTACTCGTTTGCCCACCGCTTTGCAAGCATTCAGTATGCCGGCGGCGGTGTCGTTGTTGATGGCAAAGAATCCATCGGGTGGTGTATCCGATTGTAGCAAGTTGGGGGTGATTTGCATCGCCTTTTCGCGGGTGTCGCACCACACAATCATCTCGGGCGTTACAGGTACATTGTAGCGTTTCATGGCATCAATGTAGCCGTTGCGTCGATTCTTGCTTATCTCCAAATGAGGGTCGGCACTATAGAAATAGATGTGTCGGCATCCGGTTTTGATGAGATACTCTACGGCGGTGTATGCCCCATGATAGTCGTCCACTACTACACGCTCGGTTTTCAGTGCCGGACAGATGCGGTCGTAGAAGACGATGGGCACGTTGTGGTCGAGCAACTTCTGGTAATGCTCGTAATGGCTTGTTTCTTTGGCTAAAGAAGTAATCACGCCACATACGCGTGCCTTGAAGAAGGATTGGGTAATCTCTACCTCTTGCTCATAATGTTCGCCCGATTGTGCCACCATGATGTTATAGCCCGCTTTTCGTGCGGCTTGCTCAATGCCACTAAGTACGGACGAGAAGAAGTAGTGTACAATCTGCGGCACAATCACGCCAATGGTGTTCGAACGACTTGTACGCAAGTTTGCGGCCAAAGCGTTAGGTTGGTAGTGGTGGCGTGTAGCATATTCATTGACACGACGACGTGTCTCCTCGCTAATCTCTTTGCTATTCTTCAGCGCACGGCTCACGGTGCTGATACTAATGTTCAGCTCGCGGGCTATATCTTTGATGGTTATCTGCGATTTGTTCATGTGGCAAAATTATAAATTATAAATTATAAATCATAAATCTTTTTCAGTATCCTTCATTTTGTATCAAATTCGGGTTATTCTCCAACTCATTGGCGGGTAGGGCAAAGATATTCATGTATGCTCCGAAAGGTGTGCCTTCGAAGGTGCCACCCATCCATTCCCAACGATATTCGCTTTGTCCACCATAGCAACCAAAACGTATTAAATCCATGCGCCTTCTGCCTTCGAACCAAAACTCGCGACTCCACTCGTCACGGATTTCACTGAGTAAATACACCGAGTTTGTTCGGCACTTGGCCCGAGTGCGTAGGGCATTTATCATGGAAGCAGCATCTGCATTAGGGCCATTGAGACGTGTGGATGCTTCGGCATAAGTGAGGTAGGCTTCGGCTATACGAAGTAGGAAGAGGTCGGTGTTTACAAACGTGATAACGCGATTGGGTTGTCCATCGCTTCGCACATTACGAAACTTCACGCAACTGAATCCGGCATTGATATCGCCCTCGTTGGCTATTTGTTGCGTATATCCTTGGCTATAGAAAAGTGCGCGATCGTCACTTGCCGCATTGGTCATCACTTCGATGCTTGTTGTTTGCGGTGCTTCGCCATCGAAGAACTGATTAATCAATGAATTACGTACACGCGTGCCCTTTCCCCAACTAGTATCTGTGCCCGATGGTACATAGTTGTTCATCACACTACTATAGGTAGATAGTACTAGGAAGTTCATACCTCCATAGCTATTTGTATTCACACCATCGTTTATTACCGGAAGGATAGCCTCGTAGCGTGCATCGGTTTCGTTGTTGTCGGCCAAGAAAAGCATTTGATAGGGCGAATATACTTCACCCGTAACGGGGTTTGTAGCACCAGTTTCGTTCAGACGATAATAACCATTCTTCACCACCTTGTCGGCATAGGTTAATGCATCACTCCATCGGGCAGTACCAGTATAAACCTCGGCATTGAGGTAAAGGCGCGACAAGATGAGCCATGCCGCCACCCTATCTACACGTCCATAGCTATTGCTTCCTGGCATGGCCAATTCGCTTTCGATGGCTTTTAGCTCTTCCTCGACAAAGTTGAAGAATTGCATGCGTGTGTAGCGAATAGGCACTTCGGCACTAACGCGTGTGGTGAAGGCCGCATTGCCATAAAGATCCATGATGTAGTAATAGTTCAGTGCTCGGATAAAACGCACTTCGGCCCGTTGCAATAGTGTGGCGGCATCGGTGCTTGTAGCTTGCTCGAGGAAGAAGTTGCACAACGTAATGGTGAAGTACAAACGATAGTACATCCCGCTACTGAAGGGATTGCTTTCGCCATAATTGTTGTGTAGCAAATCGGGCACACCGGCATCTGTGGCCCATACCCAATGGGCTTCGTCGGTAGTAAATTCGTTTAGGTACCATAGCATGCGGAAGAACTCCGACTGCCCTTCATCGCCCGGCACATCGCCATTACCTGCCGGCCCTACTTGTCCCGTGAGGCAAAAGCTGGCATAGATTTTATTGAACAAGGCGTCTTGGTTGTAATCCATTGTCTGTTGGGGGTTGATGGGTGTTACATCCAAATCGTTGGTGCAACTGATGCTGATTAAGCAAAGCAACCCGCATATTGTGCTAAGATGTTTCATAATTAATAAATTAAAATTGAGAATTAAAAATTAAGGCTTAATCCTAAGATGCCGATGAATGGGCGAGGGTAGATGTTGCTATCATATCCACCATTCACTTCGGGATCGAGCCCTTTGTAGCCAGTGATGGTGAAGAGGTTTTGTGCCGTCAGATAGACACGTCCGCTTACCGATGTGTTGAACATGTGTTGAAACGAGTATCCCAACGTAATGTTATCCACCTTCAAGAACGAGCCATTTTGAATAAAGTAATCGGAAAGTGCATCCATGCCCGTTACCTCTTGCCACCCCTTGGCTATACCTATCTTGGCCACATTGTGGAAAGCTTCGCCAGCATAGAGACTTGAAGCCGAGAGGTTAGAGCGTGATGCTTCTACGGCATTATAGACATAATTTCCTAAACTTGCCCTGAACGAGATACCCAAATCCAAACCGCGATAGGTGACCTTCGACGTGAGCCCCATCAGCACCTTGGCATCGGCTTGATGGTAGAAGTAACGGTCGTCACTATTGATAATGCCATCCTTGTTTCTATCCACAAACTTGCCTTGAATGGGCATCCCTTTTGCATCGTACACCTGTTGGTAAGTGTAGTAGGCCGATGCTGAATGTCCTTTTCGCCAACCTTTGATATACTCGCCATTGGCCGTGCCTACGGCTGCTCCTCCATATTGTATGGTATAGTCATCGCCTTTATTGGCCAATAGTTCGTCTATTTGGTTTTCGTTGTAGGTAAAGTTATAGTTCAACTCCCAATGCCAATCTTTCGTTTGAATGGGGCGCCAGGTCAGTGCCACCTCTACGCCTTGATTGTGAAGCGAGCCAATGGTGCTTACCACCATTGCCGAGAAATTGCTACCGGCCGACACATATACATTGTTTATCAAATCTTTGGTTTTGCGATAATAATAATCCACACTACCGCTCAGCCTGTTTTGAAAAAACGCGAAGTCGATACCGGCATTATAGGTTGTAGTCTTTTCCCACGTCAGCGCCTTGTTGTAGGCCGCCGGCCGATACGTAATGCCCTGTCCTGTAACGGGATAGTAGGCACCTTGCGCATTGGGCGTATATGATGCAAAGTAGGTATAGTCGCCAATGCCCTCTTGTTGTCCGGTTACACCATATCCCAAGCGCAACTTCAACTCGTCCACCTCCTCTATCTCTTTCAAGAAATCCTCTTCGCTCACTTTCCATGCCAGGGCTACCGATGGAAACAACCCCCAACGATGCTTTTTGTCGAAGCGTGATGAGCCATCATCGCGCAAGGTTAGCGTCAGCAAATACCTGTCCTTCAGCGTATAGTTGGCCCGCCCAAAGAAAGATACAAGATAGTTTTCCGACTTGTATAGCGTATTCTCCGACGGATTGTATAGTGTGCCCGCCAATGCGGGGTCGAGGTTACTATCTGGATAACGTCCACTATAGAAGTAATTTGTACGAATGTGGAAGTGTTGCCACTCATATCCCGCCATCACATCTATTCGATGCGCTTTCCCCAAGTCGTTGGCATATTGTGCAAAGGCGGTCAGCGAGCGATTACGTGTACGCTTGCTATTCCAACCCTTGTTACCATAGTAATAGGCGTTGCTATTATAATAATAGGGCGATTTTGTGCGATGGCTCTTTCCTGTGCCTATGTCCAAGCCCACGTTCAGGTGTAGGCTCAATGCTTCCAACCCATGCACTTGGTAGGTTGTCTCTATGTTTCCCATCAGTTTGCGGCTTCGTCCATGGTCAGTCGAGAGGTGAAGCATGGCCACGGGATTGGCCGGTGCCAAGGTGTTTACGCCATAGCGCCATGCATCGTCATTTCTGTTCACCTCGATGGGCCATTGCCAATAGCCGGCATAATTCTCCCCGTAGAAATCCGAACCATCCATACGCACCGGCTTGGTAGGATCCATTGTTGTGGCCGCCCCTATCACGCCACCGGCATCCGTATTCTCCGTTACCGCGTACATACCTTTCACATTTATCCGCATCTTCAAGTGGTCGTCGAGCAGACTTGGCGATAGGTTAATACTTCCTGTATAGCGTTCAAAATCAGTATTTTTCAAGATGCCATATTGATGCGTATAGCCGGCCGATACACGATAGGGCATCCAGTTCAATCCTCCCGAAAGCGTCAAGTTATGATCCGTGCTTACCACCGTTCGGAATACCTCGTCTTGCCAATCCGTATTTGCCAGGTGTTGCCCTCCTTCGGCATCCCTCCATCCAAGGTTGGCATATTCCGGGCTATCCACCCACTCATCGTGGCTATAGCCGAAAGCCTTTTGCATAAAGTCGATGTATTCGTCTGTATTCAGCACATCGAGCCGCTTTTTCGTCATGGATACCGACATGTTACCATTGTAGTTCACTCGTAGCCCCCCGCCCGTTCGTCCGCGTTTGGTGGTAATAAGGATAACGCCATTCGAGGCACGGCTACCATAAATAGCTGTAGCCGAGGCGTCTTTTAGCACCGTGAAGCTTTCTATATCGGCGGGATTTACCAAGGCCAGCGGATTGCTCAGCCCCTCCGTGCCATAGCTGTCCATAGCTTGTCCGTCTATCACAATCAGCGGGTCGTTACTTGCATTGAGCGACGAGCCACCTCTGATTCTTATCGTAGCCCCACCACCCGGTGCGCCACCATCCGATTGTACGTTCACACCAGCAATCTTTCCCGTCATCATGTCTTGTGCATTGGTGGTAAGGCCTTTGTTCATATCGTCAGGCTTAATTGCACTTACCGAGCCGGTTAGGTCATCTTTCTTCGCGGTGCCATAGCCTATCACCACTACTTCGTCCAACATTTCAGCATCTTCCTTCAGGGTTATTTCCACGATGGGTGCGGCTTTTACCTCTTGTGTTGTATAGCCGATGAACGACACTACTAATGTTGCGCCCTGGGGCGCCGTTAGCGTGAAGTTACCTTCTATGTCGCTCGTGGTGCCATTTGTGGGATTTCCTTTTTCGCGTATATTGGCACCAATTACCTCCAAGCCCAGCTCGTCCGCCACGTGCCCCTTTACCGTAATGCTTTGCCCTCGCAACCCTGCGGCCACCATTAGGGCAAACAATGTAGCTACCAATTGTTTCATACTTTTTTCTGTTTTTAGGTTTGAACATCTTAACGCACGATAGCCTAAATTGTTTTTCCCTTAAGGCTAAATTATTTTTCCCTTAAGGCTAAATGTTTTTTTGTTTATACTAAGATTCTTTTCATAGATATTCTTTTGTTGAGATTTGGCGTTTCGCTTGTCTTTCTTTACCTTTGTATCCCAAATAAATTAGCTTATGAATAGTTTTTCTGAATTAATAAAGAATCGTCGTAGTATGCGTAAGTTTACCGACGAAGAACTCACCCAAGAGCAGGTGGTGGAGTTAATGAAAGCCGCCTTGATGGCCCCTACATCCAAGCGAAGCAATGCTTGGCAATTCGTTTTGGTGGATGATAAGGAGACGTTGAAGAAGTTGAGCCTATGCAAAGAACAAGCATCAGCATTTATTGCCGATGCAGCATTGGCCGTAGTAGTAACGGCCGACCCCTTGGCCAGCGATGTATGGATAGAAGATGCTTCGATAGCCTCTATATATTTGCAACTACAAGCCGAAGATATGGGGTTGGGTAGCTGCTGGGTACAAGTGCGCGAGCGCTTTACGGCAAGTGGCATGGATAGCGGTCAGTATGTGCAACAAGTATTGGATATCCCTTTGCAACTACAAGTGCTGAGCATCATTGCTATCGGTCACAAAGGAATGGAGCGTAAGCCCTTCAACGAAGAGCATTTGCAATGGGATAAGATTCACTTGAATAAATATTAGCGACTAGTGATAAATCATAAATCAGAAATGGACATTGTAATGGTGGGTGCCGGTAACTTGGCCACGCACTTGGCTTGTGCTTTGTACGAGCAAGGCTACCGCATACGACAAGTGTATAGTCGCACGAAGGAGTCGGCAAGCCTATTGGCAAGCCAAGTGGAGGCCGATTATACCAACCAAGTGGAAAAACTTTGTCCGCTAGCCGCTATCTACATTTGTGCGTTGAAGGACGATGTGCTACCCACGCTTATCCCACAACTGACCGCAGTGAATCCTAATGCGTTATGGCTACATACGGCCGGAAGCATACCCATGGATGTGTGGGAAGGCCATGTGGAAAGATATGGCGTAATCTATCCGTTGCAAACCTTCAGTAAGCATCGTAAAGTAGATTTCAAACAGATACCTATCTTTATAGAGGTGAAGCACGAAGGCGACTTGGGTACGTTGGATTACATGGCGCATCGATTGACGGATAAAGTGTATCGCGTTAGCTCGGAAGGAAGAAAACGCTTGCATCTGGCCGCGGTGTTTGCATGCAACTTCACCAACCACATGTATGCTTTAACACAAGAATTGCTCGATGACTATGGATTACCTTTCGACGTGATGCTACCTTTGATAGACGAAACAACTCAAAAGGTGCATCGTTTGTCGCCCAAGCAAGCACAAACAGGGCCGGCCGCACGAGGTGATAAGAAAGTGATGGATGCCCATCGAAAAATGTTGGCCGATAAACCTCAACTTGAGTGCATTTATCAACTATTAAGCGATAGCATAGAAAAGATGAAACAATGAGTACAATAAACTACGATTTAAAGAAAATAAAGGCTTTGGTGTTCGATGTAGATGGGGTGCTCAGCGCCAATGTTATATCTATGAATAGCGAGGGCGAACCTATGCGCACCGTAAACATAAAAGATGGTTATGCCATTCATCAAGCCGCCAAGTTGGGAGTGAAGTTGGCCATTATTACCGGTGGGAAAACCGAAGCCGTGCGCAAGCGCTTCATTACGTTGGGCATACCCGCCGAGGATATCTACATGGCCTCTTCCATCAAGTTGGACGATTATTACGATTTTTGCCATCGCCATAGCTTGACGGATGAGGAGATTCTCTATGTAGGCGATGACATTCCCGATGTGCAGATAATGCGCGTATGCGGCCTGCCTTGTTGTCCGAAAGATGCATCGCCCGAAGTGAAAGCATTGGCCAAGTATATTTCGCATGCCGAAGGGGGCTATGGATGTGGACGTGATATCATTGAACAATACTTGAAAGCCAACGGCCTTTGGATGGTCGATGAAAGAGCCTTCCAATGGTGACGAATGTCCACTTTAATTTTTAACTTTTAATTTTTAATTCCCAAAGTGCTCGACAATTTAAAGAAATACCGATTGATATTGGCTAGCAACTCGCCACGACGCAAGGAGTTATTGGCTGGCTTAGGGCTGGATTACGAAGTACGCACCCTGCCCGATGTAGATGAATCGTATCCCGAAAGTTTGCAAGGGGGCGACATACCGCTTTACATTAGTCGCATGAAAGCCGATGCCTACAAACCCATGTTACAACCCGACGAGTTGATGATTACCGCCGATACCATTGTGTGGATGGACGGAATGGTATTGGGAAAGCCACGGAACAAATTCGGTGCAATCGAGATGCTTAAACAACTTTCAGGGGGCGTGCATTACGTTTATACCGGTGTTAGCATCACCACCCAAACACGCCAAGAAAGTTTTTATGTAGCAACCGAAGTGCGCTTTGCAAACCTTACGGACGAAGAAATTGAGTATTACGTAGATACCTATCAGCCTATGGACAAAGCCGGGGCATACGGCGTGCAAGAGTGGATAGGCTACATTGGGGTGGAAAATATTAAGGGTAGTTACTTCAATGTGATGGGGTTGCCCGTACAACGATTGTACACAGAGTTGAAGAAATTTTAGATAGAGATGATAGAAAAGATAATTGAACTGATAGAAAAGGATAGGTTGATAGAGGCTATGACGCAACTAGAAGCTTTGTTGGATGGTGCGAAACTATATCGCCTCAAGGCAAAGCTTGATGAAGTGCGCACCTCGTATGGCTATATGCTCAGCTATATGCGTCAAGGAGCGGAAGACGAAAATCGCCGCCACCTATATCGCCAACTGAAGACAATGCTACGCATGCTGGCCGAACAAATACGCCTATGGCAACAAGATCAGACAGAAAATACTTTCTATCATACTATGCGAAAGGTAATTGCAGGAAGATCACCTTATAGAATAGACGAAGCTATCAATCGATTAGCCGAATTTGCGGACGAATTAGCCGTGTGTCAACTGATGCCACGTGCCAACCAAATAGAGATATTGAAAAAACATGAGCAAACCGCTCGCGATTTGTTCTTGAATACATGGTGTAATAGTGGGTGGACAGTGGCTGAGCAGGCCGTGATGGGACAAGCATTGACCGATGAGGCCATCACTATAGCCGATCGTCAATTGATAGTGAGTGCCATTACGCTAAGTTTGATGCAATACCTTGATCCTTTAAAACTTAGCCTATTGGCCGATACATGTCGCCATGCAGATACTCGCATCAGTCAACGTGCATTGGTGGGTGTGGCGTTGGTGGCTATCAATCATCCTGACACTATCGGTCAACATGCCGATGCATTGATATCGCTCAGTACTATCTTCGATAACGGCATGGCGCGAAAACTAAATACTATCTACCTTCAATTACTTCGTGCACAAGGCACAGAAGGTGTGGACAAGAAGATGCGCGAAGAGATTATCCCCGAGATGATGAAAAATGTGGGTAACTTAGGCAAGTTTGCTCCTAAGCTAGATGAAGAAGAGGAAGAACAAAATCCTGAATGGAAAAACGATGCGCATGCGCAATTCGAAGATAAACTACGTCAGATGAGTGAGTTGCAACAAGCCGGTGCCGATGTGTATATCAGTACATTTGCCGCTTTGAAAACTTATCCATTCTTCCATGAATTATCCAATTGGTTGTTGCCGTTCGATCCTCTACACTCAAGCATAGTGGATATGTTTGGCATAGATGGAAAAGCCGATAACCGATTGTTACAGATGTTGTTATATGGAGGCGCATTTTGTGATAGCGATAAATATTCGCTTTGTTTTACCATGAATATGATGCCTAAAGAGGGACGTGACGCCCTCTTAGCACAACTGACCGACCAAGGCATGGATGCGTTTGAAGACGAAGGACGCATGATGGGAATGAAGCAATATACCGAGCGTCCAGAGGTGATAGGAAACGGCTATATACAAGATTTGTATCGTTTCTTTAAACTTCATCCACGATGCAAAGAGTTTAAGAATCCATTTACGCAAACAATAGCGCTACATCGTTTGCCCGTATTCAATGAGTTGCTGAATGTGCCTGAATATGTGAAGCAAGTGGCCGATTTACTCTTTGGTCAAGAACGCTATGAAGAGGTATTTGAACTTTATACCAACTTGGAGAAAGAGGATAGTGATGTTATCAATGCTGATTTCTATCGTCGTTTTGGCTATTGTGCGCAAAAGTTAAAGCAATATAGTAAGGCTATCGAATGCTATGAGCGTGCCGATTTGATGCAACCGAATCATTTATGGACGCTTCGTCGCTTGGCTACTTGTTGCCGATTGAAAGAACGATACCAAGAAGCTGCTCACTACTACCGCCAAATAGAAGAAATTGAGCCAGAAAATACGCAAGTATTGTTGCAAATAGCTGGTTGCTTGGCTAATAGTAAGCAATACGAAGAAGCATTGTCATCGTTGAAGAAAGCCTATTTCTTAGACGCGAGTAACTTGAAAATTGTTCGTGCATTAGCATGGTGTTACTTCTTGCAAGGCAATTACAAACAAGCCTCCAAGTATACTCTTCAAGTGCTTGATGCACAACCTGATGCTGCCGATTATCTCAATGCCGGACACTTGGCTTGGATGATGAACGATGTGCGTCAGGCGGTGGATTATTATCGTCAAGCTGCCTCGGTATGTAACAATCGCGAAGAATTTATTCAGCTATTCAATAAAGATGCAGAAACATTGCTTCAACGCGGCATAACCGAAGAAGATATGGCGTTGATGAAAGAACTAACGATTAGTAACTAACTTCTAATTAGTTTTAGAAACGCCAATAAAGTTGCAAGTCAAAATTGTTGTAGCGGCCATCAAGAGCATTCATCTTGTCGCGTGTATAGTTATAATTGGCTTGCAATTTTAGATTCTTATTGAAGTAATAATTTGCGCTAAGACAATAGAGCGCTTTTGCGTTACTCCATGCTTCACCTTCGCGATAAACATCCCATTTGGCATAAACTTTGCATTTGTCGCTGAGAGGTGCACCTATGGCAATGTACCAAGCATCTGTTTTGTCATAACCCGTAATGCTACCATCAGTATTGTAGTCAGCAATTTTATGTCCTTTGCTTTGTGCATACTCGGCACGTACTGTCCAATCAGCTTCATACTTTACACCGAAAGAAAGACGATTACGATCGGTTGTTACATTGTTTTTAGTGTAAGAACCATTCCATCCAAAGGCGCCGATAGCTAAGTTTTTGATAGGATAGAAGTATACTCCTCCGATAAGGTCTTTTCTGTTGTTGGTGTCGGCATGGTTGATACCTTGTCCGTTGTAAACGCCTACTTGATAGTGTAAGAAATTGTGTTTGTCACTTCCCACGGGGAGGATGTCACCTTGAATCATCAATCCTATATCGCGTCCGCCACTACTATGTTCGCCAATGCGGTCGTTCATACCTGCAAGTTTATCAGTGAGTTGTGAATATCCGCCAAAACCAATATCCCAAGGATTCATTGGATTTTCGAAAGTAAAGGCGCGTTTGAATTGTCCGAAACGCACTTGGAAGTAACTATACTTCACCCACTCTGCATACGCATCTACAATACGTGGTCCTTTCTCTTGACTTGTACCAGATACTCCGTTTACTTCCATCTGCAAGCGGTATTTAATGTTTTGAATCTGTCCGTTTGCATACACACGCGCCAAGCGCAAGTCGAAGCTACTTTCAGTTTTTCCTACTTGGTCGGTAGCACTAGCCTTGCCAATGACGTATCCGCCGAATGTTGTCTTTTGAGCAGTTTGTGCTTGTGTCATTCCGCAGCACAAGCAGAGAAGTAAAAGGATAAGTTTACGCATATGGGGTGATAAAAAGAAAGCAGCCCTCAAAAAAAGAGAGCTGCTTTTATATACAACATGTTTTTTATTCGTTGATTGCGGCAATACCTGGAAGTACTTTACCTTCGATAGCTTCGAGCAAAGCACCACCACCAGTTGATACATATGATACGCCACTTGCCAAACCGAACTTGTTAACGCAAGCTACAGAGTCGCCACCACCTACAAGTGAGAAAGCACCATTCTTAGTAGCTTCAACGATAGCTTCACCTACTGCGCGTGAACCAGCAGTGAAGTTGTCAAATTCGAATACACCTGTTGGGCCATTCCAAAGGATAGTCTTGCTTTCTTTGATAACGTTAGCAAAAGTTTCCATAGTTTTAGGGCCGATATCCAAACCTTCCCATCCATCAGGAATATCGTTTGAAGGACAGAATTGAGTGTTAGCATCGTTGCTGAATGCATCGGCAACCTTAGCGTCTGAAGCCAAAACCAATTTTACGCCCTTTTCTTCAGCTTTCTTCATCAAATCCAAAGCCAAGTCAAGCTTGTCTGTTTCACAGATAGAAAGACCTACGTTACCACCTTGAGCTTTCATGAAGGTGTATGTCATACCACCAGCAATAATCAAGTTGTCTACCTTGTTCAACAAGTTTTCGATGATTTCAATCTTAGAAGAAACCTTTGAACCACCCATGATAGCGGTGAATGGACGTTGAATGTCGTTCAATACTTTATCAACAGCCTTCACTTCTTTTTCCATCAAGTAACCGAACATCTTGTTGTCCTTGTCGAAGTAAGCAGCGATAAGAGCTGTAGATGCGTGTGCGCGGTGAGCAGTACCAAATGCGTCGTTTACATAGCAATCAGCGTATGAAGCCAACTTCTTAGTAAATTCCTTTTGGCTTTCCTTCACAGCAGCTTTAGCAGCTTTCTTTTCTTCGTCGGTAGCATCTTCGGCCAAACCACGTGGCTTACCTTCTTCTTCAGCATAGAAGCGGAGGTTTTCAAGCAACAAAGCTTCGCCTGGTTTCAAAGCAGCCGATTTTTGAGCAGCTTCTTCACCCATGCAGTCATTAGCAAATTGCACTTCTACACCGAGCTTTTCAGATACGTGGTTCAAGATGTGCTTCAAAGAGAACTTTTCAGCTACACCTTTTGGGCGACCCAAGTGCGAACCAATAATCAAGCTACCGCCATCGGCCAAAATCTTTTTCAAAGTAGGCAAAGCGGCACGGATACGAGTGTCGTCTGTAATGTTGAAATTCTCGTCCAATGGCACATTGAAGTCCACGCGGACAAATGCCTTCTTACCGGCAAAGTTGAATTGATCAATTGTCATAGTCTCTATTTTATTAAAATGTTTATAATATTCACACTTTGGGTGCAAAGTTAGGAATTATCTCCGAAAAAATCTAACGAAAGCAAAAGAAATAATGATTCGAACATTATTTTGTTATCCGAAATATAATAACTACATTTGTCGCAGATTTAATATCCGACAGAAATATGCGTGTGAAAGGTTGGTTTAAATACCTAATGGCATTTATAATAGCAATGCTTTTTTGTTCGAATACAACGGACGAGGTATTGCAAACGAGCCTATTTACAGAAAGCCAACCATCTGTATTAATTGCTGATAATAATTTTGTTAATCCAATATCGGATTCGGATATTGCTTTGCCCCGCAGAGTTACATTTAATAGCTCCATCCGATTTAATCAACAATATCAACGCCAACAAAATCTGCATCGCTATTATGTTGATTTTGCGAAGTTAGGAAAATTAAGAAATGATGGTGTACACCATTCAGTTCAGTACAAATCCATTTTAACTCATCCCTACATTATCAAAGCTGTTCAGAAATTGATTAGTTTTGGTACACTTATCATTTAGCGAATTATTATAAATAGCTTTTTAGGTGTTTCTCTCAATCTGTTTTTGGGGATATGCCTTGGCTTGCTATGCAAGAAAACTATCTGAATAATATTTTGTTAATAAACTAAATGATAAATCTTATGGAAAAGAAATTCCTTAATGTACATTCAAAAAAAGATATTGTACTCATTGTTTCGCTCATCATTGCGGGCGCTATTTGCTTATTGCTTCCCTTAGGTTCGTATGCTCATATTATTAGTTTTCTGCTTATTACATTAGGCGTCTTTCTTGCCTTTGTGATGAAAAGTGAATATAAGGAAGTATCCTCGGGCGTGCGATGCAAAAAGAAAGAATTATTCTTTCAACCCAATCAAAAAATGGCTATCCAAGCAGCTATCGCTTCTAATCCTGAAGTAATTGAATCTCCAACAAGTATGAGTGGCAATTCAATAAAGTTGGATATCTATTATAGCCTATCTGCAAAGAAAGCATATTTGCAACTATTCGAGTATATACCTCATCGTTATGAAGCTTGTTCGGAGGTGTATGTACACGATATAGATAGCGTGAAAACTCTTATTTAATAATTTATAAAACGCACATGGGAATACTACAAATCTTAACGCTATTGGGCGCATTAGGCATGTTCCTTTATGGTATGAACTTAATGAGCTCGGGACTTCAGAAGGCGGCGGGTGATAAACTACGTGGCCTACTATCGGCCATAACTTCTAATCCTTTCAAGGGAGTATTGACTGGGCTGGGGATAACTTCTATTATTCAATCATCATCGGCTACAACGGTGATGGTGGTAAGTTTTGTAAATGCTGGTTTGCTTACACTTGCACAAGCTATTGGTGTAATTATGGGTGCTAATATTGGTACTACAGTAACTGCATGGCTTGTTGCTTGGCTTGGATTCAAAGCTGATATTTCAATACTTGCTATACCACTAATGTTGTTAGGCTTTTTATGTTCTAATTCAAAGAAGAGCCAACGCCAAAACATTGGTGAGCTAATTGTAGGTTTCTGTCTTTTGTTTCTTGGCCTTTCGTTTATGAAAGAGTCGGTACCCGATTTGAACGAAACTCCTGAGGTATTGGATTTTGTTAAATCGTGGTCGGGACACGGATTTGGTTCGGTACTGATATTCCTTGCATTTGGTACTATACTTACGCTTGTGCTTCAATCATCCTCGGCTACAATGGCCATTACTTTGATTATGCTTAGCATGGGTTGGATACCATTCAGCATGGCTTGTGCTATGGTGCTTGGCGAGAATATTGGTACAACTATTACGGCAAATATAGCTGCATCTGTAGGTAATACACAAGCTAAACGCGCGGCTATGTCGCACACCATTTTCAATGTATTTGGTGTAATTTGGGCGTTGATACTTTTCAAACCATTCCTTATGCTTGTAGGTGGTATTATTGCATGCTTTGGTTTGCCTAATCCTGCTACCGAAGGCTTTGCGGTTAGTGCTCCTAATACTCCCGATAGTACAGCAGCTTTGTATGGTTTGTCTATGCTTCATACGCTTTTCAATACCATTAATACATTGATATTGGTATGGTTTGTCAAGTTCATAGAGAAAGCGGTAACTTGGATTATCAAGGCACCGAAGAATCATGAACAAGAGGTGTTCCGCTTGAAGTATATCTCTGCTGGCCCACTTGCTACACCCGAATTGGCTACCGAACAAGCTTTCGATGAGATTATACACTTCGCACAAATCTCTCAACGCGGGTTGGGATATGCCAAAGATGCTATTGCCGAAACCGATGTGGATAAGTTCGAAGAGTGGCGTCAGAAGTTGGTGAAGTACGAAGAGATTTCCGACCGCATAGAGTATGAAATAGCAGCCTTCTTAAATGCAGTGTCGGTGGGCGATATTAGTAGAGAAACTTCGTTGAAAATCAAGGCGATGTATAAGATTATTGGCGAGCTTGAGTCGCTTGGCGATTCTGGTGAATCAATTAGTCGCATTTTGTCGAGAAGAAACATTCATAAGAAGTCGTTCGACGAGGCAACTATCAAGAAATTGATGGAGATGGTAGCCGAAGTGGACCATGCATACGTAGTGATGGTTGATAACCTAATAGCTGCACACCGCGGCGCGTTGGAAGAAATCTCGAATGCCTACAATGCTGAAGACCGCATTAATAATATGCGTAATAATCTGCGCGATGCAGAGATTGAAGAGCTCGAAAACGAAGGAAAGAGCTATCAAACAAGCGTTTATTATATGGATATAGTAAACGAATTGGAAAGAATGGGCGACTTTATGATAAATGTTTCGCAAGACCTTGAACGGGCTTTCATACAAAAATAGACTAACGAATAACTAAGACTTAACAAGACATCTTTTTTTGATGAAATAGTTGCATGAATTTTGCAAGCCGCATTTCTCGCATAGGGGGGTGCGGCTTTTACATACATAGCGTCCGTGAAGGATAAGCCAATGATGTGCAATAGGAATCTCCTCTTCGGGGATATGTTTTATCAATTCTTTCTCTACGCTGAGGGGAGTGGTACAACGAGCCGATACTAACCCCAATCGATGGCTTACGCGAAATACATGTGTATCTACCGGCATAGCAGCTTTTCCCCATACTACAGATTGTATGACGTTGGCCGTTTTCCGTCCTACGCCAGGTAGTTGAGTGAGTTCTTCCAATGTGCAAGGTACCTCTCCGCCAAATTTCTCTATTAGCATCTTCGCCATGCCCACTAAGTGCTTAGCTTTGTTGTTGGGATAGGATACACTACGGATGTATTCGTATATCACCTCGGCCGTAGTCGATGCCAATGCTTCGGGTGTGGGGAAGTCGTAGAAGAGGGGAGGAGTGATTTGATTGACGCGCTTGTCCGTGCATTGTGCAGATAGGATAACCGCAATGAGCAGTTGAAACGGATTCTCGTAGTGAAGCTCCGTTTCGGCTATGGGCATGTTTATGCGAAACCAATCCAGTATCTGTTTGTATCGTTCTTCCTTCTTCATCGTAGTTTATGTGAATTAAAATGCGGCGTTACTTTGCAATGGAAATAGATTAGCGATACGATAGTGAGGCAAGCGCCCACCAAATAAGCTTGGTTGAACGAGCTTACTTCAGCAATAAATCCACCCATCACCATGCCTATACCTATACCTACATCCCACGACGTGAGGTAGGTGCTCGTTGCTGTACCGCGCTGATTGTTTGGCGCAAGGTTTACGAATAGCGTGTTGTATGCCGGAAACATAATACCAAATCCTACGCCCATCATTAGTGAGATGGTGTAAAACAATGCTATACAAAGCGTTGCATGCCATTGCACTACATAAATACAAGCCACCAAAATGAAGAAACTGATGCACACTAAGTAGAGGCCAGCTTTGATTACTTGCGTCACCTTTCCTTTATCCACTTGCCTTCCCGAGACAAGGCGAGCTATAGCCATGCCGATAGCCATGAATGTGAAGAACAATCCGCTTGAGCAATGCAAACCTATTTGTTCGGCATACATAGCTACGTAGTTGGTAGTCATGCCATAGGGAATGGATAGTAGCAATAGGCTGATGCCTGCGGGGATACCTTTCAGCAAGATAAAACGATCGAGCGAGATAGGTTCGCGTTTCACGGGTGCTTTGTAGCTTGTCTTTACGCTCGAAGCAAAGCAAAAACCTACGATGCACACACCCAATCCACAACTGAAGATAACAGGATAGGAAGCACCAGCATCGTGCAGAAACAATCCCACCATAGGACCTATAGACATTGCTAAGTTGTTGGCCAATCCATAGTATCCCAACCCCTCGCCTCGGCGCGAAGAGGGCATAATATCGATAACGATGGTGTTGCCGCCTACAGTAGTCAATCCGAAGGAGAATCCGTGCACAATGCGGCAGATGATGAAAAGCGTGAGGGTGCCCGATAGCAGATAGCCCATGAACATGCTCATAAAGATGAAGTAGGCCAGGAGATAAAGCGGCTTGCGTGCAAAGGTATCGAGCAGATAGCCACCAAAGGGGCGGATACACAAAGCGGCTACTGTGTAGCACGAAAGCACTACGCCAATAGCCGTTTTGGTTACATTGAATTCTTCTTGTAGATAGAAAGGCAATACAGGCATCAGCAACCAAAAACCGAAGCAGAACAAGAAGTGAGCTGCTATGATGAAGCAGTAGCTTGGTGTGATGAGCCTTTCTTTCATTTTAGTATGCGCTCTCGAATTCCTTCAAGAAGCGAGTATCATTTTCCGAGAATAGACGGAGGTCGTTTACGCGATACTTCAAGTTGGTGATGCGTTCAATACCCATACCCAATGCGTATCCGCTATATACCTTGCTGTCTATGCCGTTCAGTTCCAATACGTTGGGGTCCACCATGCCGCATCCTAAGATTTCCACCCATCCGGTACCTTTACAGAAGGGGCATCCCTTGCCGCCACAGATGTTGCAGCTGATGTCCATTTCGGCGCTTGGCTCTGTGAATGGGAAGTATGATGGACGCAAGCGAATCTTTGTTTCTGCGCCAAACATCTCTTGCGCAAAGAGTAGCAACACTTGCTTCAAGTCGGTGAACGACACGTTCTTATCCACGTACAACGCCTCTACTTGGTGGAAGAAGGCATGAGCGCGGTAGCTGATAGCCTCGTTGCGATACACACGTCCTGGGCAGATGATGCGGATAGGTGGTTGTGTATGCTCCATTACGCGGCTTTGCACGCTACTGGTGTGAGTACGAAGAATGATATTGTTTGCTACGTTAGTTTCGCCGCTTTCAATGAAGAAGGTATCTTGCATGTCGCGTGCAGGATGGTCTTCGGCAAAGTTCATCGACGAGAATACGTGCCAGTCATCTTCCACTTCGGGGCCATCCGCAATGCTGAAACCTAAGCGAGCAAAGATGTCGATGATTTCGTTCTTCACGATGGTAAGTGGGTGGCGTGTACCCAAGTTGATGGGGTATGCGCTACGAGTTAGGTCTAAATCGTCGCATCCGCTATCTTGGCTTTCGAATTGTTCTTTCAGCGCGTTGATTTTGTCTTGCGCTTTGTTTTTCAGTTCGTTCACCTTCATACCTACCTCTTTCTTTTGTTCGGCAGGCACGTTGCGGAAGTCGGCCATCAGTTCGTTGATGGCACCTTTCTTGCTGAGGTATTTAATGCGTAGTGCTTCCAGCTCTTCGGCATTCGCTGCTGTCATTGCTTCTACCTCTTGTAGCAATTGTTCGATTTTGGCTATCATATTTCTTCTTGTTTTGTTTCTTTATGCAAAAAAAGCCCTCTGTGGGCAGAGAGCTTTTGGTGAGGTTCCTGGCGGATTCGAACCGCCGTACACGGTTTTGCAGACCGCTGACTAAGCCACTCATCCAAGGAACCAATTACCCTTTATTTGGGTTTGCGGATGCAAAGGTAGTGCTTTTTCTTGAATCACCAACAATCTTGGCGTTTTTTTTCTGCTTTTTTAGTGCACAATCCTCTGTACAATGCTCGCATGGGTTATTTTTTGCTTTAATATTGCCAAAAAATAGGTACATTTTGTATAGTACAATGCCTATACACACGCCCACTACGAGCGCCACCGCCCACTCTTGCCAGTTTGTTACATCCATAGGCTACCTATTTGATAGATGCAGAAGGTGATTATCCACGCCAGTAGGGTGGTATATATGGCGGAGAAAAGCGCCCATCGCCACTTGCCCGACTCTTGCTTGATGGCCACCAGTGTGGCGATGCAAGGGAAGTAGATAAGTACAAACACCATGTAGCAGAAGGCTACGAGCGGTGTGATGGGTATGCGGCTACGTAAGCTCACACTATCTGCTTCGCTATCGTTGGTGTATAGCACGCCCAGTGTGCTCACTACCAGCTCCTTTGCTCCTACGCCCGAGATAAGTCCGATACCCAGCTTCCAGTCGAATCCAAGCGGCTCTATGGCGGGTTCAATGGCTTTACCTATCTGTCCGATGTAGGAGTGTTCTTGTTGTTCGGCTACGGTGTTATAGTCGTGATGGTTTGGATAGTATCCCAACGCCCAAATCACGATACTTGCCACCAGGATGATGCCGCCCATCTTGCGTAGGTATTGCGCCCCTTTCTCCCATGTGTGTCGGAAGATGGTTTTCATTGTAGGCATGCGATAGGGTGGTAGCTCCATTACGAAGGGAGTGTCGTCGCCTTTGAAGAAGCGGCTGAAGAGTCGCGCCATGAGTACGGCAAGCAAGATGCCTATGGCGTATATGCTAAGTAGCACCAAACTGGCCGTGCGTGGGAAGAAGGCGCCCACCATTACCAAGTAGATAGGCAAACGGGCGCTGCACGACATCAGCGGATTGATGAGCATCGTGATGAGGCGGCTCTTGCGGTTTTCGATGGTGCGCGAGGCGATAATAGCCGGCACGTTGCATCCAAATCCCATGATAAGCGGAATGAACGACTTGCCATGTAGCCCCATCTGATGCATTATTTTGTCCATGATAAAGGCGGCACGCGCCATGTATCCCGAGTCTTCCATCAGCGAGATGCAGAAGTATAATATAAGTATGTTGGGTAGGAACACAATTACGCCACCTACGCCGCCCACTACGCCATCTATCAGCATATCCTTTAGTGGCCCTTCGGCCATGTTAGCGCGTAGCAGGTTGCCCACTTGCTCCACTATCCATTCGATGGCTTGCATGGGATATTCGCCCAGCACGAAGGTGCCTTGAAACATCAGGTATAGGAAGAGGAAGAAGATGGGGTATCCCCAAATGCGGTGCGTCACAATGGCGTCGATAACGCGCGTTGTTTGCTCTTGCTCCAAGTGATTATCCACGAACGTCTCCTTCAGTGCGCCCGATATGAAGCCATATTTGGCGTCTGTAATGGCCTGTTCGCTATCCTCGTTCAGCACGGTTTTCAGTCGTTGTGCTTCGCGATTGCGCGTGGCGATAATCGTTTCTCCGTTAGGCAGTTGGCCAATGAATTTCTCGAATTCGCGGTCGTTCTCCAGCAGCTTGATGGCGAGGAAGCGTGTAGAGTATTTATGTCTGATTTGCTCGTTGTGCGAAATTTCGCGTTTCACCTCCTCGATGCTTCGCTCCAGCTCAGCGCCATGGTTAATGTGGATGTGTCGGCTGAATTGGCGTTGGCGTTCATCGTCCTCGTAAATCTGAATGATGGTTTCGAAAAGCTGGTCGATGCCTTCGCCCGAGCGACTGATGGTGGGTACCATAGGCACACCAATTAGCTTGCCCAACACGGTGTGGTTCAGCGTGTTGCCACTGCTCTTTAGTTCGTCGTACATGTTCAGTGCAATCACCATGCGCACGTTCATGTCGATGAGTTGCGTGGTTAAGTAGAGGTTGCGCTCCAAGTTGGCGGCATCGGCTACGTTGATGATAACATCGGGCGTTTCGTCAATGATGTGTCGGCGCACGTAAAGCTCTTCGGGCGAGTAGGCCGATAGCGAGTAGGTGCCAGGCAAATCCACGATGCGGAAGTGGTAGCCCTTGAAGTCGAAGTAGCCCACCTTGGCATCCACTGTTACACCACTATAGTTGCCCACATGCTCGTGTGCTCCCGATGCGATGTTGAAGAGCGATGTCTTGCCACAATTGGGGTTGCCCACCAGCGCCACGTTGATGGTGCGTCGCTTGTCCAGCGCCAGCTTTTGTAGGGGTGTATCCTCCTCCAGCAGCAATCCGTCGTGCATGGCGGGCGAGGGTAGTTGTTGCGCTTCGTGTTCGGTAAGCACCTCAATCAGTTCTGCCTCTTGTCGGCGCAGGGATATTTCGTAGCCCATCAGCTTGTATTTAATGGGGTCTTTCAGCGGCGCGTTCAGCACCACCTCCACCGTCTTGCCTTTGATGAAGCCCATCTCCACAATACGCTTACGGAATCCGCCGTGGCCTAAAACCTTGACCACTACGCACTTTTCGCCAGTTTTTAGTTCGGACAATCGCATACAACGCTCTAATTTTGCGTGCAAAGATAGCGAATAGTTTGCATACTTCCAATTCTATTTAGAATCTATTTAAATAGTATCCGCATCTTTTTTCTTTTCGTGTTTATTTCCTTACTTTGCATTATGATTGACCAACGCATATTTACTTTGAAGCCTCGCACACGCGGATTTCATCTAATCACTGGCGAGGTAGTGGCGCAATTGCCACCTCTGCCCCGTACGGGCATCTTGAATCTGTTTGTGCAACACACCAGTTGCGCCCTCTCCATCAACGAGAACTACGACCCCTCCGTGCGTGCCGACATGGAGCAGATATACAACCGCCTGGTGCGCGAAAACGAACCCTACTATCGCCACACCGACGAGGGTAGCGACGACATGCCCAGCCATGCCAAGAGCTCGCTGACGGGCGTATCGCTCACCATTCCCATCACCAATGGCCGCCTCAACCTGGGCACTTGGCAAGGCATCTACCTCTGCGAGTTTCGCGATTATGGTGGCGCTCGTCGCGTAGTAGCAACGGTGATTGGCGAGTAGCGACGTTGCATCGTAATGCGTCCGTAAGTTTGGTTGTAGACAACTGTCCACTGTCCACAACTGTCCACATTGCTTGGCGTTCACGAAAAGATGCGTTCGTTTAAAGCGATTTTTTTCGCTGTTTTTGCATAACATACGCCGATTATTTGGTGGTTTTCAAGGGTTTTGTATCTTTGTGCCCAATAATTTTATGTGCAACTAAATAAACTATTACGACATGCTTACAAAACATGAAGAACAAGCGACCTACGAAGCACCACAAGTAGAGGTCATCTAAGTAGAAGTAGAACAAGGATTTGTTCAAAGCGATCCTGCAAGTATGCCAAATGGCGGTAACCCATTCTAATAAGTACTACCATGAAAAATGTGTTACGATTGTTGTGCGGATGGATGGCGATAGCCCTTGCCGCATGCACTGGCGACGAATTGCAACAAATAGCTCCGTT
>JAGBWA010000012.1 GCA_017630035.1 Bacteroides sp. | reverse complement strand
CTTTCGCTGCTTATTGGAGGTGCATAGCGCGAAAAATAAACTGTGAACTGAGATAACTGTGAACATTTTGCTGCAAGCGCACCCCAGCGATACTCCCAAACAAGCAGCGCAGACATACGAAAAAAATACCGTGCGCACACGGAGTATATTCGGCAGATGGGATTCCCCCTTTTAACAATTGGGCAGGCGCAAATGTTAATAAAAAATCTATATGCCAATTTACTTGACAACCCCCTACCCAATGTTGTATATTTGCAGTGTCATGACAAGAAAAGGGGAACGGAGGATTGGTAGAGACATCATAGTATGGCGTCTGGAGTGAGGTGGGTACGAAGACGCATCGATGAGACGTCTCTACAAGGGGCGGTTACGCGGAGGCAGCACGCTGCGTCCCAACAAAAAAAAGGCAGATTGTAGATGGTGGAGGCATATAAAAAAGCGAGGATGCCTCACGTGAGCATCCTCGCCATTTATATAAAAACGGGTGATTATCCTAAGAACGAGATGAGTACACCGGCAGCTACGGCCGAGCCGATAACGCCCGAGATGTTGCTGGACATACAGTAGTTGAGTACGTGATTCTTGGGGTCGTACTTAGTGGCGATGTCGTTACATACGCGGCTTGCCATAGGCACAGCACTTAAACCGGTAGCACCGATAAGCGGATTGATTTTCTTCTTGCTGAAGAGGTTGAACAACTTCACCAACATGATACCACTTGCGATAGAGAGACCGAAAGCGAAGAAACCACCAATCACGATACCAATGGTCATCCAATTTAAGAAGGCATCTACGGTCATTGTAGCACCCACACAAAGACCCAAGAAGATGGTAGCAGCATTCATAATGCTATTGCTTGCAGCATCGAACAAACGGCTTGTGTCGGAACCTACCTCCTTAATCAAGTTACCAAACATCAACATACCTACCAAAGGCACTGCCGATGGCACAAAGAGCGCAACAATGGTTGTTACAGCGATAGGGAAGATTATCTTCAACACGCGCAAGTTCTTGATTTCGGTCTTCGAAGGATAGAGTTTTTCTTGCTCCTTCATGTTAATCATCAGCTCCTTCTTTGTGCAACAGAGTTTCACTACCAAGGGGATGATAACGGGTACCAACGCCATGTACGAGTAGGCCGCAATGGCGATAGGGCCAAGCAAGTGAGGAGCCAACTTAATGGTAGTAAAGATAGCGGTAGGACCATCGGCACCACCAATGATACCCAACGATGCAGCCTCCTTCAAGGTGAAGAATCCTGAGCCTACAGCAATGAGCAACACGGTGAAGATACCAAACTGAGCTGCCGCACCAAAGATAGAGAGGCGCAAGTTGCGAAGCATAGGACCAAAGTCGGTCAACGCACCCACACCCATAAAGATGATAGGTGGCAACAAACCGGTCTTAATCAGCATGTAATAGAGGAAGTTCATCAACCCAAGTTCGTGAGCGATTTCGGGCAATGACATCTCCCAGATGTTCTTCATCACGCCGTGTACTTCCACCATACCATTCGAATCGGCTTGAATAACGCCCATTTCTCCACCAGGGAAGTTTGCAATGAGCACACCAAAAGCAATGGGGATGAGCAGCAATGGCTCGTAGTGCTTCTTGATACCCAAGTAGAGCAACACGAATGCCAAGGCATACATGATGAGGAACGACGGTTGAGCAGCGATGTTGCTGAACGCCGTCATGTCGTATAGTTTACCAAATATATCTTCCATAGCGAAATTATCCAATCTTCATGATTACATCGTCTTCCGATACACTATCGCCAGGGTTAGCGCAGATAGCGGTAATAGTACCTCCAAACTCGGCACGGATGGCGTTGTAGGTCTTCATTGCTTCGATGTAGCAAAGCAAATCGCCTTCGTTCACCTTATCGCCCACCTTGAGCGGAGTTTCTTGTGTATTCTTTGTGAGGAAGAACTTACCTTCGAGTGGAGCTACCACATCCTTGCCTTCGCCTACTGGTGCGTTGGCACTTGGAGCAGCTGCAGGCAACTCGGCATCGCCATAGGCTACGGTTACGCGATAAGCTTGTCCGTCCACTTGTACGGTCAATGTCTTTGGCTTAGCATCTTCGGCTGCGCCACCCACTTGTTGCTCCTTACGACGCTTTTCTACATCGGCCAAGAAATCTTCCTTCGCCTTGCCGCTCTTGTATGCTTCGTATTGAGCGGGGTGCATAGCATATTCGAAGAGTTCTTCGTCGTCTTCGCCAAGTTCCCACTTGTTTTCTTTCATCATCTTGCGATACTTGTCGAGCGCATCTGGGTAGTTGTCTTGTGGGTTGCCGGTGAAGAATTTGCGTCCTTCGCGTTCGGCTTTTTCGATGATTTCGGGTGCCAATTCGCCAGGAAGCTTACCAGCCTTACCAAGAATCATGTCCCAAATATCGTCGGCAATCATGCCCCAACGTTCTTTGCCCTTTTCCAAAGCCATTACGTTCATCATAGCCAAGTTCTTCACGTATTGGCTGAATGGTGTTACCAATGGAGGATAACCCACACGTGGCCATACGTATGCTACTTCGTTGAATAGCTTGATGAGCAATTGGTCTTGTGTCATGAATGGCAAGTTGCGTTTTGCCTTATACTTGTTGATGCTTTCCAAATTGCTTTCCAAGTCGGCCATGAGCGAACCCATCATACCACCAGGCAAACCTGGGCCGATGAGCAACGAGTTCATCAAGCGGTTCTTAGGACTGATGTAAAGACCAAGGAAGTCGTCCATAAACTCTTGTACCAATGCACGCACCTTCATGTATGCCTCCATGTTGATTTCGGGCACTTGGAAGCCTGCATCCTTCAACATTGCTTGCACGCTGAGCAAGTCGGCATGTCCTGTACCCCACGAAAGTGGTTCCATACCTACGTCCACGTAGTCGCAACCAGCTTCGCACACTTCCAAGATGCTTGCCATGTTGAAGCCAGGACCTGCATGGCTATGGTATTGCACAGGGATGTCCTTAATCTTCTTGATTCCGGCTACAATCTTACCCAACGATACAGGGCGGCCGATACCAGCCATGTCCTTGATACAGATTTCATCGGCACCGGCTTCGATCAACTCCTTCGCCATGTTTACGTAGTACTCTACGGTGTGGATGGGCGAGTGTGTGATGCTGAGGGCACATTGTGAAATCATGCCTGCTTCCTTAGCGTAAGTGATAGAAGGGATGATGTTGCGCACATCGTTCAATCCGCAGAAGGTACGGGTAATGTCTGTGCCTTGTGCTTTCTTTACTTTATAGAACAGTTTGCGTACGTCGGCTGGTACAGGACTCATGCGCAAGCCGTTCAAAGCGCGGTCGAGCATGTGTGTTTGAATACCTGCTTCATGGAAAGGTTTTGTCCATTGACGTACGGCATTATTAGGATTCTCGCCAAACAAGAGGTTTACTTGTTCAAAGCCACCACCATTGGTTTCTACACGGGCAAAGCAGCCCATTTCTACGATGGCTGGTGCCACCTTAAGCAATTGGTCAACGCGAGGCACATACTTGCCGGCACTTTGCCACATGTCGCGAAAAACCAAGCTAAACTTAACTTCTTTTTTCATCTTCGTTTATCTGATTTATATTTTTTCTACTTTTGCTACTTTACCCTTACCTTGGGTTACTACAGATACGGCTGCACTAATTGCGGCCAACACATTCGATGGTATAGGTGCGGGACCTTGTGCTTTCTTAGCTGGTGCCTCTTCTTCGGGCACAAACTTATTCACAAATGCAATCAACGCCTTGCCCAATCCTATCACAATTAATAGGATGATAAATACGGTGACCATACCTACCACCATCAATAGAAGTGCGGTTTGAATATTGCTCATATTTTACAGTTTTAGTATATTTACTTCAAAAAACGAAAAAAATCGCACGAAATTACGAATTTTTATTGACTTATCCTACAAAAAAATCATAAAATCTTCAAAAACGACACGTTAATGAATATTTATACAGATAATTTATAAAAAATAAAAAAAGCACAGCCGTAGCCATGCTTTTATATTTATAAATAAGGAGTATCCTTTAAAACTCGCTTGTGAAGTGGAAGCGAATGCTCTTGAAATCCATTTGCGCCATTTGTAGCACGTATGCGCTATCAGCCAAGAACACATCCCTACCCTCGCGATCCTTTGCCATGTATTGGAATTTACGCTTCTTGAATGCTTCCAGCTCGGCGGCATCGTCGCTCTCTATCCAACACGCTTTGTACAAGCTCAGTGGCTCCCAACGACACTTGGCGGTGTATTCATTCTCCAAGCGGTATTGAATAACTTCGAACTGAAGTTGTCCCACCGTACCAATAATCTTTCGTCCGTTGAATTGGTTGACAAACAGCTGTGCCACACCCTCGTCCATCAATTGGTCGATACCCTTTGCCAACTGTTTTTGCTTCATTGGGTCGGCATTTTCAATGTACTTAAACATCTCGGGCGAGAAGCTTGGAAGACCACGGAAGTGCAACTTTTCGCCTTCGGTCAGCGTGTCGCCAATTTTGAAGGTTCCATTATCTGGAAGACCGATAATATCGCCTGCCCATGCCTCGTCCACGGTTGTCTTGCGTTGCGCCATGAATTGCGTAGGACTGGAGAATCGCAATGTCTTGCCATGACGCACATGATAGTAAGGAGCATTGCGCACAAACTTGCCCGAGCAAATCTTACAGAAGGCCACACACGAACGATGGTTAGGGTCGATGTTGGCGGTAATCTTAAAGATGAAGCCGGTAAATTTCGGCTCTTCTGGCGTTACGTCGCGCTCTTCGGCTTTTACAGGGCGCGGACTTGGCGCAATCTCTACGAAGGTATTAAGCAGTTCTTCCACACCAAAGTTGTTCAGTGCCGAGCCAAAGAATACCGGTGCTAAATCGCCTTTCAAGTAGTCGGCCACTTCGAATTCGGGATAAACGCCTTCGAGCAACTCCAACTCGCCACGTAGCTTGTCGGCCAGCACGTTACCTATCTGCTTGTCCAACTCTTCGGTATGGATATCTACCGCTACCTTCTCGGTGACTACTTGCTTCGATGGTTGAAACAAGTTTAAGTTTTGTTCGTAAATATTGTACACGCCTTTGAAGCGCACACCACTTTCGATGGGCCACGTCAATGGGCGGACATGAATCTTCAGTTCCTCTTCCAACTCGTCGAGCAAATCGAAGGGGTCTTTCGCCTCGCGGTCCATCTTGTTGATGAAGATGATTACGGGCGTGTTGCGCATGCGGCACACTTCCATCAGCTTGCGCGTTTGTGTTTCCACACCCTTTGCACCATCCACTACGATGATAACGCTATCTACGGCGGTAAGCGTGCGGTAGGTATCTTCGGCAAAGTCTTGGTGACCAGGCGTATCGAGGATATTTATCTTATAATCGCGATAGTCGAACTCCATCACCGAGGTGGTAACAGAGATACCGCGTTGTTTTTCAATGTCCATCCAGTCGGATGTAGCCGTTTTCTTAATCTTATTACTTTTTACGGCACCTGCCACTTGAATTTGTCCACCAAACAAGAGCAGCTTTTCGGTAAGCGATGTCTTACCAGCATCGGGGTGTGCGATAATCGCAAACGTTCGTCTTCTTTCTATTTCGGTCATACTTCCATCAACTTGTTTACGCATACTTGGAGCGAATCCTCCCAATGCGGAATAGCGATATTAAATGTTTTCTTAATCTTTGTTTTGTCTAATACAGAGTAGTTGGGGCGCGGTGCTTTGGATGGATACTCGTGCGTGTGAAGCGGAGCCACGTGGCAAGTGGTGATGCCCGCCAATCGATGAATGGCGCGGGTAAAGTCGTACCACGAGCATACACCCTCGTTACTATAATGATATACGCCAGGTACCACACCTTGATTGATAGCGACCATAATGGCGCGTGCCAAGTCGTTGGCATAGGTTGGCGTACCTATTTGGTCGAAAATCACGCCCAATTGTTCACGTTCTTTACCCAAGCGAATCATTGTCTTCACAAAGTTATTGCCATAGATAGAGTAAAGCCATGCGGTGCGAATCACCATGGCGCGCGAGCACTTTTGCATCACCGCCTCTTCGCCCGCCAGCTTTGTGCGTCCATAAGCCGAATTGGGACATGGTGTCACCTCTTCAGTATAGGGCAAATGGGCAGTGCCATCGAACACATAGTCGGTAGATACCTGTATCAGCGCAGCTCCCACCTCTTCGGCGGCGGTGGCCAAATAACCAGGTGCCAAGTGGTTTAGCTTGTCAGCAAATGCTTCGTCATCCTCCGCCTTGTCCACGGCGGTATAGGCGGCACAATTCACAATCACCTCTACGCCATTCTCCTTCACAAATGTGCGCACCGCTTGCTCGTCGCAAATATCCAATTCTTGCACATCGGTAAAGATATAGTCGTGTTGCGCATTTTCCTTGGCCAACACTTGCATTTCGTTGCCCAATTGTCCGTTAGCACCAGTAATTAGTATCTTCATATCTTTATGTTTTAGTAGTCAAGTAGATTACTCGAAATCCAACTCTCCTTTTTTATCTTTTTCATAATAATTGGCCAGCAACGAAAGGAAGTTGCTAATCACTTCGATAGCTTTGGCCGTGTCTTTGCTTATCTCTTTCTGTTGCAAGCGAAGCAACAATACGCCATACAACGCTTCGAAGCACACCTCAATCTCCGAGATGGTTTGGTCGCCTAGTTGTCGCAACTCTACGATAAAGGGTAACGCCTTGAAGTAGGCCGCATTATAAAACGGATATTTCGTCGAAGCCAGCAACAAGCCGTGTAGCTCCGTAAGGTTTTGAATCACATTTTTATTTATCTGCAAATGTCCTTGTTGCATCACCCCCTCGGTGCGCATCATGTTGCATAGGTTATCATACCATTCGTGCACCGCTTGGCGTTGTTCTTCTGCATAGCGAGCCGCCAATTGTTCAGCATTGCCTTGGTGTGCCCGTATCAAATCCTCCACTTGCCACATGTAAATCAGGTACTCGGCAATATTCTTCTCCTTCAATTGTGATGCAATATACATAGCAATCCTCCTTTACGATAAGCTTAACGACTGACCTAATAATGTAAACACCAAGCCAAGCACCGCCACCACCATCACAATGGTACCAATAATGCGATTCAGGCGGATAATGGCGCGAAGGTTAAACTGCTTGCGCACCTTGTTCACCGCATAGGTAATGAAGAACCACCACAACAACGCTCCTATCGCAATGGCCGCGTACGATGTGAACGACTCGTAGATACTGTTGCTCACAAACGAGAAGCGTGCAAAGAGGCCAATAAACAAGAAGATAATCAGCGGGTTGGATAGCGTAACGAAGAAAGCCGTTACCATGTTGTGCACATACGTACCTTTGTTGGCCGAAATAGTGCGAATAGAGTTCACGGGGTTGCTACGAAAGGTATAGATACCAAAGCCAAGCAGCATGATGCTACCCAACAATTGTAGGTAGTACATGTTCTGTTGCACATAGTCGAACACAAAGCTCATACCAAATCCCGTAAGTAGCGCGTAGAAGATGTCGCTAATGGCTGCACCAATGCCGGTTACAAAGCCATACCAACGTCCCTTGTTCAGCGTGCGTTGGATGCAAAGCACACCCACGGGGCCAAGTGGTGCCGACACAATGATACCAATCACAATGCCCTTCCACAACAAGCTTAACAACGATTCTACCTCTACCATTTGCTCATTAAAAATAAATTCGTTGCAAAAGTAATAAAAATATCACAGATAAATGCGTTTTTCCCTTGACCATTTAAGTGCCTGCCCGCTTTTTTATAACGAAAGGGTGCACCAACACGCAGATGATGCACCCTTCAGGCGTTGACAACGTCGTAGTTCGTCCAACTGGTCGCGACGAAGGCGGTCGTTCACGGCATAGCCTTTCACAAGATACTCTTTCAGAATCTTGTTTGCCCATCGACGGAATTGTACACCGCGCATACTCTTCACGCGATAGCCTACGGAAATGACAACATCAAGATTGTAGAAAACCACTTCCTGTACTTGTATTTTTCCTTCCATAGCTCCATGCCGAGTGGTATGTGCAATTTTTGCACACACCTCTTCACGGTTCAACTCACCATCCTTAAACACATTATTGATGTGCCGGGTGATAACTGTTCTATCCTTATGAAACAGCTCTGCCATCTGCGCTTGTGTAAGCCACACCGTGTCGTTCTCCATGCGGACATCCACTTGTGTCTGTCCGTCTTCAGTTTGATAGATAATTATTTGGTTATTTTCATTCATACCAACTTATTGAAGTGTTTCATAGTGATTTATTTGATTTTACAAAGATAGTTAATTTATTTAGATATCTCCGCTATTTTGCTTAACCATTTGACAGCATTTATACAACAAAAAGATTGAAGAACATGCAATTATCTTAGTATTAAACGATTATTCGGATTATTTAAAACTTGATGCAACGAGATAGCAGCCGTTCATTCTTCTGAGTTCTTCATTGTTAAGCTACAATGTCATAATTCTGATAAAGCAAAAGTACAAATTAAATATGAATACAAAAAATAATCATTAAAAACCTTGCAGATCAGATTTATATTCGTAATTTTGCGAACAACAAACAATACAAGAGTATGGCAAATAAAGATTATTCCGTTAAGCAAGAGCAAGTTGCACGCTTTGCAAAGGCAATGGGGCATCCTGCACGCATTGCGATATTACAATTCCTTGCCAAGCAGACTACTTGCTACTTCGGCGATATACATGAGGAATTGCCAATTGCCAAGGCAACGGTATCGCAACACCTCAAGGAACTAAAAGATGCTGGATTGATACAAGGCGAAGTGGAAACACCAAAAGTCAAGTATTGTATCAACCGCGAGAACTGGCAACTGGCAAAGGCTCAGTTCACCGAGTTCTTTGACGAATGTACCTGCAAGAAAGATAGCTGTTGCAACTGACAACTGAATAGGAAGGTTGATTTGTTCAACCTTTACTTTTGGGAATATTGTTCGTTGATTTACGAATTACTAACATCTAACGAGTTTATGTTATAATAAAAACATTTAAGAGTATGAAAGTATTGATTTTATGCACAGGTAACAGTTGCCGCAGCCAGATGGCACACGGATTTCTGCAATCGTTCGACAAAGGTTTAGAAGTTCATTCGGCTGGTACCCAACCTGCATCACATGTTAATCCGTTGGCGGTCGGAGTGATGAAAGAGGCAGGCATTGACATTTCATCACACACTCCCAAAAACGTAAGTATTTACCTTAACGATGCGTGGGATTATGTGATAACCGTTTGTGGTGGTGCAAACGAAACCTGCCCGACGTTTATTGGCAAGGTCGGCAAACGTCTGCACATCGGATTTGACGATCCATCACACGTACAAGGGTCAGAAGAGTTTGTCACAAGTGAATTCCGTAGGGTTAGGGATGAAATCAGGAAGCGAATATCCGAGTTCTATGTGACAGAAATTCTGAGGCAGGAAATACCCCAATGCTCTTGTGGTGGTAAGTGTTAATTCCTAGTTGCCCTTTTTTTGAAGGATATGTTCGTTATTCTACAAATTACAAACAATGTAAAATTAAAAGCAATGAAGAATGAATTATTGATTCTTACCCTATGCGTGGGTATGGTGGCTTGCTCGGGAGGCAAGACCAAGAGTGTGGCTGAAAATCAGCAGACGAAAATAGATGTGGTGGAGGTGTTGTACTTCCACGGAGCACAGCGTTGTGCCACTTGTATGGCAATTGAGAAGAATACCAAGGCATTGGTAGAATCGACTTATGCCGAGCCGTTGAAAAGCGGCAAGTTGGAATTTCGTTCGGTGGATATCACCAAGGACGAGGCTCTTGCCGAGCGATACAAGATTAGTTGGTCGTCGCTTATTCTCGTTGATTACGACAAAAGCGGCAAAGAGAGTGCAACAAATCTGACGGAGTTTGCTTTTGGCAATGCCCGCAATGCTCCCGACAAGTTCAAGACTGGTTTGTCAAAACGGATAACAGAAATGCTTAATAACTAACACTATGGAGTGGTTACAATCATTGTTGGATAGTTCCACAACTCCTGCTGTGACGGCACTCTTGCTCGGACTACTGACGGCACTTTCGCCCTGCCCATTGGCTACCAATATAGCTGCTATTGGCTATATCGGCAAGCATATCGAGGGCAGAAAAGGGGTGTTTGTGCAAGGTGTTTTCTATACTTTGGGGCGCACAATTGCTTACACACTGCTTGGTGTGGTATTGATTGCAGTTTTGCGGAGTGGTGCAAGTGTATTCGGTATTCAAAAGTTCATAGCGACCTATGGCGAGATGATTCTGCCGCCTGTTTTGCTGCTTATCGGTCTGTTTATGCTATTTGGCAACCGACTTAACCTGCCTTCATTCGGTTTTGGTGATAGGGGCGAAGGATTGGCTCAACGAGGTGGATTCGGTGCATTGATGTTGGGTGTACTTTTTGCCTTAGCATTCTGCCCAACGAGCGGAGTACTCTATTTCGGCATGCTGATTCCGATGTCGGCAAGCACAACTATGGGATACCTATTACCAATACTCTTTGCCGTTGCAACCGCCTTGCCCGTACTTGTTGTAGCGTGGATATTGGCGTTCAGTGCAGGACAGATTGGGGCGGTCTATGGTAAGATGCAGACTATACAAAAGTGGCTCAATATAGTGGTGGGCATTTTGTTTATCGCAATAGGAATATATTACTGTTTAATAATTTACATTTAAGAATTATGGAAATCAAGATTTTAGGAACAGGTTGCGGCAAGTGCAAGACAACCTACGCAGTTATCGAAAAGGTCATCAAGGAGAACAACATCAGAGCGACAATTACAAAGGTCGAGGATATTATGGAGATTATGAATTACAATATTCTCGCAACACCTGCCGTAGTGGTTGATGGCGAAGTGAAAATCAAGGGCTATGTGCCAAGTGAACGGGAGATTAAAGAGTTATTGGGCGTATGATACAGCAATTTGCAGATTGGTTGGTTTATGGCATCTTTGGATTGGATGCCGCGACACCATTAGGTACGGCTGTCAATTTCTTCTTTTACGACAGCATTAAGATTATAATACTGCTTTTCAGTATCAGCTTCGTAATGGGCATTATCAATGCCTACTTTCCCATTGAGCGACTACGCCAATACCTCGCCACCCACAAACTCTATGGCTTGGACTACTTTTTGGCGGCTCTCTTTGGTGGTATTACCCCGTTCTGCTCCTGCTCATCGGTGCCGCTCTTTATCGGCTTTGT
>JAGBWA010000011.1 GCA_017630035.1 Bacteroides sp. | reverse complement strand
CCACAGCATGCATATTAAAGCCTGTTTTATTATTACCTGGATAATAAGGTTGTCCTGATAACTCTTCCCATTCTCCATCTTTCAAAGCATCAGTATTCTTTAAATAAGAATTAAGTTCCTCCCATTCATCATTATTTGGAATTCGCCAACCATCAGGAGTCAACATTCCTGTTTCTACAGCTTCACCTGTATAGAAATAGTGCGATGCATCCGCATTCTTAGCATAGCCTGCAGTACCATTTAAAGCAGTAACTTCTGTAATTAAAGAGCCATCAACGTAATGTGTAGCATACAAATCTTCTCTCATCCAATATTGCGTAGCAATCTTCACTAATGGATATTTTTGTAAAGAGCCACTACGCATATCACGTAAAACATAAGCATTAACATTAACCGCCAAGGCATCATTGGGCTTAGAAGTGACAATTTCTTTATTCGAATTAATATAGAAACTTTTAATAGGAGCCGATTCACCAGCTGTATAGGTTAAGCCGTTAGTTGCCTTATTCCACGAAACTTTTCCGCCATGAACATCCCCTGTTTCATCCAACAATTGTAACACTAATCCCTCCTCAAGATTTGTCACACCATTTACCATTGGATATACTACAATTGCACGAGAATCAACCAGGCCTTCTTTATACAAGTACTCCTTACAAATCTCAGCAATTGGCGTACCACCATTATATACGCGATAGATATTTGAGGTATTAAAGGTCAATGCTTCGGTATATATTTTAGATATTACATCATCCACTTCTGCATTTTGTTCTTCGCCATCTTTCCAAGGTGATATTGTTGCTTTTATCTCATTCAATACGCCTTCATTCAAATCTCCTGCACTTATATTAAACGCATATTGATATCCAGAAGATAAATTTATAACTTCAGGAACACAATTATATGCTTTCCCTGCTATATCCAAGACTAATCTTTGTTCTGAAACGTCTTGAGGTACTATTAGTAATTCTTTTCCTCTTAATACATTTCCTTCTCTTATCCATTCCCCGTGAGGAATCATATTTGCAATTCTACCCTGTTGAGAAAAAGTATGTGCAGAAAAATCATAAAGCGCACTTGTATAAAAATCGGTTAACAATACAGAAGGATTGCTTTTCAATGCCGCCTCGGCAACATTTTCATCCTCAAAAGAAAGACAAATTATATATTTTGATAGCTTATGATTAAACTCTAATTCCACTTTTGCAGTAGCATGCTCCACGTTCATTTTTTCAGCAACCATGAAGTCTGATTGTGTAAAAACGGCATCATCACTCTGATTTTCTGCTACAGAAACAGAGAAAGTTGTTTCTCCACATGCCAAAAACTCTGAACGATAAGGATAATAAGCATAAAAGTCAAGATTTTCACCACTTGTTGGATAGTAGACATCACGATCAGGGATCATCCTTTTACTTTTACCATACGACAACAGAAGGTTATCGATATACCGTTCTCCATCCAAAGAAGAACCAGCGATAGTAGCATACAACCCCACTTTATCACCAATTTCAAAAGCATTTTCAACAACACGAGTATTGACAGGAGCTATCTTAGCAGCAAATGTTATGGGTACTTTATTCCCAATAGGTTCAATTTCCGAATCAATTTGATTAACGCACGATGTTAAAAAAGCTATTAACAATAATGCGACAAAGTTTTTTGCTTTCATGGTCTTATTTTTTAAGTAATAATGCACAAAGTAAAATATTTTTTCTCAAACTTCCTAATTATTAATAAAAAAAGAGGGTGTATCAATGAAGCACCCTCTTTTTTATTATACGAAATGAGTTATCAAAATTCTACCATAGGAGCATTTTGAGCACCTTCTGCAGCTTCAAAATAGGCACGTTTGTCAAAACCGAACATTCCAGCCAACAAGCTCTTGGGGAAACGACGGATGGCAGTATTATATTCTTTAGCTACGTTATTGAATTTACGACGAGCTTCGTTGATACGATTTTCTGTACCTTCCAATTGAGCTTGTAATTCTAAGAAGTTTTGATTAGCCTTTAAGTCTGGATAGCTTTCGCTAATAGCCAACAACTTACCAAGTGCACTTGTTACCGCACCTTGTGCTTCTTGATATTCTGCAAGTTTCTCAGGAGTAAGATTCGCAGGGTCGATAGTAATTTGTGTTGCCTTACTACGAGCAGCAATCACACTTTCCAATGTTTCACTTTCGTGAGCAGCATATCCCTTCACGGTATTTACCAAATTCGGGATAAGGTCGGCACGACGTTGATACTGAGTTTCTACGTTAGCCCATTCAGTATTTACATTTTCATCTATGGTTACTAAACCATTATAGGCTGAAACGCCCCAAATAACTGCTAATACAGCTATTACAATCAAGATAATTGATGATTTCTTCATTTTGTTTGTATTAATTTTGATGATTAATAATTGAATTCTTTAGAATCTGGAACCTGCTCCGCCACCGCCAAAGCTACCGCCGCCGAAGCTACCTCCACTAAATCCGCCTCCACCGAAACCTCGTCCGCCAAAGCTGCCACCACCAAAAATGATAGGGCCTGCTCCGCCACCGCGATAATTCTCATCATACGAATTTTGACGACGAATTAAGGTGTGACCGCAATTCTGACAAATATAGGTAACATCCTCGGCCTTTACTCCTCCACGTCGATATGCTAACTGCGAACTAACCCGTTGCAATTGATGCTTTCCGCATTTAGGACATTTAGAAGCATTACGAGCACCTATATAAACCAGCACAAAAACGATTAAAAAAATAGCTGCTACAAATACAAAGAGAGCAACAATCGCTTCGCCTTCATCCGCTGGCTCTTCGTTTTCCATACTACCATCCAATCGCGCACAGATAGCACGAACACCGGCCACCATTCCTTCATTCCACTGATTATTTTTCAAATAAGGAATCATATCGTTCAATTGGATGCGTTTACAAATAGCATCGGGCAAATGACCTTCAAGGCCATAACCTGTTACCATCTGTATGCAACGTTGGTCGGTTACGAGCAACACCACCAATCCATTATCGCTTTTGGACTTTCCTACACCCCATTTATTACCCAATGCGAAGGCAAAATCGTAACAATCAGCATCGCCAATGGTAGGAAGCACTGCAACTACGGTCTCAATGCCTGTTTGTTGCTCCAAAGCATACAACATACTATCAATACTATCTGTTGCTGCAGGTGTTAATATATTTGCAGGATTACAAACGTAGCGTGTAGCATCGTGCAAATGCACATTGGGCAAATTATCAACGGTATAAACCTCTTGCGCCAACGACATCGTAGCCATCAAGCAACATATAAATAAGGAAAATAACTGTTTCATTGCATATATTCGTTTAGAAAGTCTTTCACTTGTTTAGTATATTCTTCGGTACAATCGCGATAAGCATGTGCATGGTCTACACCCGGCGCTAACCACAACTGTTTTGGAGAAGATTTTGCTTCGTACAACTCATGTACCATGGATGTAGGGACAAACGTATCGGCTTCGCCATGAATAAACAATATCGGTAGGCCACAACGCTTCACTGCCTCAAGCGGCGATGCCTCCTTAAAGTTCCAACCATAGCGCAACTGACAAAGCCAACTACTGAGATGCAACAATGGAAAAGCAGGAAGATTGAATTGTGCCGATAGTTCCGATTCAAATTGATCCCACACAGAAGTATAACCACAATCAGCCACAAAGCACTTCACATAGGGCAACTGATGCAACCCATGTTCCACTTCACCGGCAACCATCATCGCCGTAGCAGCACCCATCGAAATGCCATGCACTACAACACGCACGCCACTAAACGGATCCCCAAAAAGTTCATCGGAAGTTTCAATCCAACGCAAAGCATCCAATCGATCTAAATAACCCATTCGAATGGTTTCGCCATCGGTCAATCCATGTCCATACAAGTCGGGTAAAAGAACGTTATAGCCCAATTCTTTGCTATACATGTAAGCAATCATCATCATACGAATGCTATTATCGGTATAGCCATGCAAAACAACAGCTGTATTAGCCGTTGGAATAGCAGCAGGAATGTACAATGCATGATGATTCTGTCCGTTATCATCTTCTATGTAGATATCGTGCAAAGCACCGGCCACCATCACACTATCCAACCACTGCGACTCTTGCGGATATTCATTTGCAATAAGTTGGAAACTACTATCAATGTTTCTCGAACGACTATTCATATCGGCTGGACACAAAGCATAATCCAACAGATAGAAAGCACCGGCCATCAATACTACCAGTAATACTATGGCACATAATAATATTCGTCTAACGATTTTCTTCATTAAGACTATCTATTCCAAATATCCCAAGCTGCAAACGCTTGTAACAATAGCATTTCAAGTCCATTCTTCACTACCGCCCCATGCATTTTACCACGGCGCATAAAGAGTGTTTCGTCTGGATTGTACAACAAATCGTACAACAAATGGTTGGGAGTAAGCAACTCGTAAGGAATATCCGGACACTCTTCCACCTTTGGATACATACCCAATGGAGTAGTATTGACAATAATGGTATATTCGGCCATTACTTCGGGCGTCAATTGCGTGTAAGAGAGTTGTCCTTTACTTGGAGTACGCGACACGAAAGTTGGTTCAACACCCAACGAAAGCAAGCCATGATATACCGCCTTCGAAGCGCCACCTGTTCCTAAAATAAGCGCCTTTTTGTGATGAGGCAACAACATCGACTCAATGCTTTGTGTAAAACCAACGATATCCGAGTTATAGCCTATGAGTTTCTTTTTCCCTTTAGGAAGAGAAACAATTTTGATCACATTCACCGCACCAATTTTCTTGGCCGTTTCTGGGTCTAATTCATCCAGATACTTAATCACCTTCTCCTTATAGGGAATAGTCACATTCATTCCTTTCAAGTTTGGATTATCTTGAAGGATATGTTTAAACTCTGCGATATCTGCTATTTCATAATTCACATAGCAGGCATCGATGCCTTCTGAATAAAATTTCTGATTAAAAAAACCTTCTGAAAAAGAGTGTCCCAAGGGAAAACCTATTAACCCATATTTATCCATACTCTTGGTTAGTTTAGTTATTATTTAGTCGCAATATAGAGTGTGCAAATGCCAAATGTGAGACGGCGGAAAGTCGCCTTACTGAAACCTGCACGCAACAATGATTCCTGCAAAAGTTCACCTTGCGGAAAAGCCTTGATACTATCTGGAAGATAGGTATATGCGCTATTGTCGCGCGAGATACATTTACCTATCAGCGGAATCATTGTTTTGGAATAGAACTTATAAAGTTGTTTCATGGGGAAACCTTGTGGGGTAGAGAGTTCGAGAATCACCAACTGTCCACCGGGCGACAACACCCGATGCATCTCGGCAAAAGCTTTGTCCAAATGTTCAAAGTTGCGTATGCCAAAGGTCGATGAAACCGCATCGAAACTATTATCTGCAAAAGAGAGATTCGTACAATCCTCGCGTTGAAAAGAGACCTTCTCCGATGAAAGACCGGCATCGGCCATTTTTTGGCGAGCCACCGCCATCATCCCTTCGCTAATGTCTATTCCTATCAATTGTTCCGGTTGCAAATGGCGGGCGGCCAAGATGGCAAAATCGCCCGTACCTGTTGCAACATCCAGCATCCGCCGAGGTTTACACGACTTCAATGCCTTGATAGCCCTGTTTCGCCAATACCTATCTACCCCCAACGACAATGTATGATTCAACTTGTCGTAGGTAGGCGCAATATGGTCGAACATCTGTTCTATCTGTTCGCTCTTGCTACCTTCATAGCCTATTGGCAATACCTCTTCTTGCGGATAGTTCATATCGGGGAAACGGATGGTTACTTCAAATATTCAGTAACGTTCTTTTCAATACGTTCAGCAATATTGTCGGTATTTTCCTTTACGAATTGTTCACCGGTGATGTGTTCGTAAAGTTCAATGTAGCGATTGCTGATATTTTCCACGATTTCATCGGTCATTTCGGGCACTTGTTGTCCCTCTTTTCCTTGGAAACCATTATCCATCAACCATTCGCGTACAAACTCCTTAGAGAGTTGTTTTTGAGGTTCACCCTTCAAGAAGCGTTCTTCGTAACCTTCGCTATAGAAATAACGGCTTGAGTCGGGTGTATGGATTTCGTCCATCAAATAGATTTGACCGTTGTGCTTACCGAATTCATACTTGGTATCAACCAAAATCAAGCCACGTTCAGCTGCAATTTCTGTACCGCGTTGGAAAAGGGCAAGTGTATATTTCTCCAACAAAGCATACTCTTCGGGAGTAGCCAAACCTTGCGCCAAGATTTCTTCTTTCGAGATGTCTTGATCGTGTTCGCCAATTTCAGCTTTTGTGGTAGGAGTAATGATAGGAGTTGGGAACTTTTGGTTTTCCTTCATACCTTCGGGCAACTTCACGCCACAAATTTCACGCACACCGCTCTTGTATGCTCTCCAGGCCGATCCGCAGAGGTACCCACGTACAATCATTTCCACAGCAAATCCTTCGCACATCACGCCCACGGTTACCATTGGGTCGGGTGTAGCCATCTTCCAGTTAGGACAAATATCGGTTGTAGCATCGAGGAACTTAGCTGCAATTTGGTTCAGCATTTGTCCTTTGAAAGGAATACCTTTAGGCAATACCACGTCGAAGGCCGAGATACGGTCGGTGGCTACCATCACTAATTTTTCTCCGCCAATGTTATACACATCGCGCACTTTACCATGATAAACACTTGTTTGTCCGGGGAAGTTGAATTCTGTTGCTGTTAATGCTTTCATATCGTTGATTATTTATTGATGTTTTCTAATTTTTTCTTTTCACGTTCCAGTTTTTGTTCTTTGTCGAAGTGTTCGTATGCTTCAACAATTCGAGTCACCAACTGATGGCGTACAATATCTTTTTTGTTCAGTTCGATGAAGCTGATACCTTTAACGCCCTTCAATATCTTAAGCGCTTGCACCAAACCCGATGCTTGCGACGATGGTAAGTCTATCTGCGTCATATCGCCCGTTACAATCATCTTGGTGTTCATACCCATACGCGTCAGGAACATCTTGATTTGTGCCGAGGTGGTGTTTTGCGCTTCGTCCAGAATCACCACAGCATCGTTCAGTGTGCGGCCGCGCATAAAGGCAAGCGGTGCTATCTGAATGACGTTCAACTCCATGTACTCTTTCAACTTAGCAGCAGGAATCATGTCTTGCAAAGCATCGTACAGGGGTTGCAAATAGGGATCGATTTTGTCTTTCATATCGCCGGGCAAGAATCCTAATTTTTCTCCGGCTTCTACTGCCGGGCGCGAAAGGATAATCTTCTTTATCTCCTTGTTCTTCAATGCGCGAACGGCAAGCGCAATAGCCGTATAGGTCTTACCCGAGCCGGCAGGACCGATAGCAAATACCATATCGTTCTTGGCAAATGCTTCAACCAATTTCAATTGATTTTCGCTACGTGGGATGATGGGCTTTCCCGTAACGCTGAACACGATAACATCGCCACTTTTTTCGGCTTGTGGTTTATTGCCTTTTACAATGTCTATGATGACTTCCTCTTTCAGCGAATTGTATTCAGCACAATGCTTTTCCAGCTTGATGATGTTTTCTTCGAACGCGCACATCTCTTCCTCGTCGCCCAGCACTTTAATTACGTTGCCTCGGGCCACGATGCGCAATTTGGGATAGAGAGCCTTTATCAGCTGCATGTTGGTGTTGTTCACACCATAAAAGATAACCGGATCTATATCCTCTAAAACAATGAGTTTTTCTATCATTCTTTCTATTTAGGGTATTGAGAATGCAAAAATAGTGAAACTCTTAATATTGTTCTTCTTTTTTCGAACAAAAAATAGCAAGTTTTGAAGATTGTTTATCCAAACATCTTGAATGAGGGGGGAAGTGGGGCCTCTACGGTAATGTTTTCCTTAGAAACGGGATGCACGAAAGCGATGCGACGTGCATGCAGACAGATGCTTCCGTCTATGTTTGAGCGGGCAAAGCCATACTTTAAATCGCCCTTGATGGGGCATCCCATTTTGGATAGTTGACAACGGATTTGATGATGACGCCCCGTCTTCAGATTTACTTCCAGCAGGTAATAGTTGTCCGAAGCGGCTATCAGGCGATAGTCGAGCAGGGCATGTTTGCTACCGGGTTTTTCCTTGTCGTAAGCGTAGCTTTTGTTTTGTTTTTCGTTGCGCAGCAACCAATGGCTCAGGGTGCCCTCTTCTTGTGGTGGGCGGTTCTTCACTACGGCCCAATAGGTTTTCTGCACATCGCCGCGTTTGAACATTTCGTTCAGTCGCGACAGGGCTTTACTGGTTTTAGCAAAAAGCACAAGACCGCTTACGGGACGGTCAAGGCGGTGTGTCACACCCACAAAGACATTGCCGGGTTTCTGATACTTCTCCTTCAGATACTGTTTTACGGTTTCCGAAAGGGGTGTATCGCCGGTTTTGTCGCCTTGTACAATCTCGGAAGCGGTCTTGTTGACAATGATTATGTGATTGTCTTCGTAGACAACGGTCATAGGCGCAATTACATATTCATTCCACCATCCACTTGAATCACTTGGCCGGTTACGTACGATGCCATATCCGATGCCAAGAAGGTAGCAATATTAGCTACATCTTCTGGTGTACCGCCACGACGCAATGGGATGCGTTTTGCCCATTCTGCCTTCACTTCGTCAGAGAGGGCATCGGTCATAGCTGTGATGATGAAACCAGGAGCAATGGCGTTAGCACGAATGCCGCGCGAACCAAGTTCTTGTGCGATAGACTTAGCCAAAGCAATCATACCAGCCTTCGAAGCTGCGTAGTTCGATTGTCCGGCATTGCCGTGTACACCAACTACAGAGGCCATATTGATGATGCTACCGCCTTTTTGACGCATCATGATAGGAGTACATGCATGGATAAAGTTGAAGGCCGACTTCAAGTTTACGTTGATTACCATGTCCCATTGTTGTTCGCTCATGCGCATCATCAAGCCGTCGCGAGTAATACCGGCATTGTTCACCAAGATATCTATGCGACCGAAGTCTTTATGAATTTCGGCAACAACCTTTTCTGTATCTTCAAAGTTAGCAGCATTCGAAGCATATCCTTTTGCCTTTACGCCAAAAGCTTCGATTTCCTTAGCTGTAGCTTCAGCATTTTCGTCAATAACCAAATCTGTAAATGCAACGTTTGCACCTTCGGCAGCAAACTTCAATGCAATAGCCTTACCAATGCCGCGTGCAGCACCGGTTACAAGGGCGGTTTTTCCTTCTAATAATCCCATGTTAGTTTGTATTTATTAGTTAATAAAATATGTTTTCTTAATACTTTTTCCCCAATGCGCGTAACACCAATTTGCTGACATATTCCTCTTTATCAGCATCTTTCAAGTGCGCACCTATCTGACCACGAATGTAGGGTGTTTCAATACCCTTCACGCTATAGTGCACAATCTCGGCGGTCATGTTTATGTCGTCCAATTCAAAGACACCTTTCTCCACGCCCTCGGCCAAGATGTCGCGAATCAGCAATCGCTCGCGAGCATCAAAACGTTTTCTTACGGCCTCTACTTGCCAAATGTCGCGAAAGAAGTCGGCACGAAGCGTACCATTACGGAAAACCACCTCTTTCACCGCACCCAAGTGGGCATAAATCATCTCCATCAGTTTCTGTTCGGGCGAAATCTTTTTCTCCGACACGCTCTTCTGAACATCCGAAAGAATATCCAACTCCGACTCGATAACCGCTAAATAAATCTCTTCTTTACTCTTAAAATAGGTGTAAAGCGTTCTTCTACCCTTACCCGAAGCAAGGGCAATGTCGTTCATCGTAGTGTTCTCCAAACCATTCTTGGCAAACAATTGGCGAGCTACATCAACTAATACGGCTTTGGTCTTCGATGCTGTCATTTCTTATTGCACATTGGATGAATATCTGTGCAAAAGTAGCGCATTTATGTTAATCATACAAATATATCGGAAAATTATCTGCGAAATATTTGCAATTTCAAAAGAAAGCCGTACCTTTGCACCCAGAAAACAGAAACATCGCGGAGTGGAGCAGTTGGTAGCTCGTTGGGCTCATAACCCAAAGGTCGTAAGTTCGAGTCTTGCCTCCGCAACTAAATAAAGCGCCTCGTCCATTTGGACGGGGCGTTTCTCTTTATACTTTATCAACTCTTTTTACCATCTCTAAAAAAGGCCAAATCGAGCCGAAAAATTTTTCCCACGAGGAAAAAATAATTTTCCCACGAGGGTAGTTTTTCTCCCTCACGAGGAAAATTTTTCGGGCGTTTTTAGCAGTTTCTTGTTTGTAAAGATGTTTTTGTTCCCCTTGCAATAGTCCAAAGCAAGCAATAGCATGTTCGTTTCTGAACTATTTGTTCTTCACGGCTGAACTATTTGTACTTTACGCGTGAAGTATTTAATGTTCAGAAGTGCCGAATGCGTTCGGTGGATGCACCGAACAAACTCCGTACATCCACCAAACAAAAGGGGTAAACCTACCGCTCGAAAAGGTTAAACCTAAAGGGTGAAAAGGTTAAACCTTCTTGCCCAAAAGGTTTAACCTAATAGGCAAAAAGGTTTAATGTAAATTTAATAAAATAATATATTGAAACTTAGGCATTTAAAGAATACATTATTTCAACAATACCTCCTTCAATTGTTCTACTACCGCTTCAGGCTGGTCGGGCGAAGCCGCAAAAGGCACGGCGATATTACCTTCTCTATCCAATATCAAGTAGCGCGGAATGGAAAGTACGCCACGTTCATTGCCCAGCTCTTGATAAACAGCTTTCGCCAATTCCTGACCGGCAAGCAAATGATACCCTTTCAAATCATAATAAGGTATGGATTTACGCCAAGTATCTTCTGCTTGTGGTCGGTCTATCGAGAGATAGAGGTATTCAATATCCAAACCTTCGGTCTTCTCTTTCAAAGCCGGAATATGTTGGAACATCATCTTACATGGGCCGCACCAAGTAGCCCAAACATCTACATAGACCACCTTACCACGCAACGTTTTTGCGGCATCTGCTATAGATTGCATTGAGGAATCATACGGCAAGATGTGATACAAACTCTCATCAGCCTTGCCTTCGTGGAAACGGATTGTCTCTTCCATACCCGGTAGAAGCACCGACAGATAAGGACTATTCGGATATTGTTGTTTATACTCTTCGAACATCGCTATAAACGCTTCCGTATGATTGCCTTGCATAATATCATCATAGATAAAGCCTGCCCAAACACGTTCAAGTGCTTTCCCGCTGAACCAGTCTTTGCAATGGTCGAACATAAATCGGTATGGCTCTTGAACAGCACTCAAATCACCGTCTTCCAATATAGCATATTTCAATGGCGACAATTGAGTTCCCATATCTACCACACCGCGATAGCTGAGGAAAGCATCATCATCCCACGACATATCTGCCATACGCTTAAACTCTGCTTTCCATTCTTCACTTATATCTCCACGCATAGGCATAACAGCATTAGCCAAAATCATACGCGAGATGTAATCAAGATGTGTCATCTGCTCTTTCACAAATTTCTTAGGAAGATTGGCCGATTGAATTACATCGGCAGCTTTATCGTAATGTACACCATACATATGCTTCAACTCTTCAGGCGTTTTTGCCGATGCCAATTCATGTTGTGTGTATAACATAGAACCGCAATATGCTTGAAATTCATCCACCGCTCGTAGCGCATGGTTATATTCAACATTGCTTCCGCTCAAAAACAAGGTATCTTCTGTTATAGTCAATGTGTCTTGACTCTTTGGAGTAAGATACAAAGTAGCAACTTCGAACAAAGAATTAACGGCCAATACCTTCGGCTCTGTAAGTTCTACTTGATAGGTAAAGTAACCATTGGAATCCGCATTTACTTTTTGCCCCAAATCGTGAGCATACAATTCATGCTTACCAGCACCCCAATAAACTACCTCCGCATTGGGTGCTGTTTTGATTACCAAAGTTGCAGTTTTGGGCTTACTGCATCCCACTAATAGGATGATTGCCCCAAACAATATTATGTTTATACCAAATGTTTTCATTTTTAATAATAATATATGATTGAATTTACTTACGAAATCCTCCCCTAAGTTAGGGGGAGAATTAAGAATAAATATCTCGAAGGTGATAATTACATCACTATAAAAACGCTAATTGACTTTTTATACATCATTGACTAATCATCCTTACCAACTCCTCTATCTTATCCAAATTACGAGGGTCGGCATTCACTGGCAAGATATTACCAAAAGCATCAATAAGTTTATAGGTAGGGAATGAATTTACCTTCAAGAAGCGTTCTACGGCTTGTTGCTGTTCGTGAGGCAAGTTGTAGTGCACTACATTGTCGCCCACTACCTCATACTCTGCAATGACATTCTTCCACGATTCTTCCGATGAGCGATTAGCCAAATAGAGGAATACCATATCGTATGGAGCTAAACGAGCATACTCTTCTTGAGAATGCGAAAGGGCTTCCTTGCATGGGCCGCACCATGTTCCCCAAATATCGAGCAAGATAATCTTGCCTTTATAAGGTTCTATCAGTTTGCGAAGAATCTTCTCGCCATCGCTCATGTCTTTCACCACATCGGCCGACTGTAGGTTTGCCGTTTTGGGTGTATTTCGCTTCTGAAGAGACAGATACTTGTCGTGAAGTTCCATAATGGTACGCTTGGCCAACGGATGTTTCACTTCGTTTTCAACAAACTCTACCATCGAATCGGGCATTGGTCGGTGCACATTGTCTATCGTTTTATAGAGTTCGCGTGCGATAAGAAATTCGCGAAGCAGTTTTTCACATCCAACCGAATCGATAATTGCAATAGTGGGGCGAATCATTGAGAACGAAAGTTCGTTGTTTATCTCAGAATTGTAGCGTTGCAACAAATCATTGAACGTTTTAGTCAATTCACTATTATTATACACATCGGCCAAAGCCTGTTTCTCTTCCTCTGGCGCATTGTTTATTTTCTCAATAAACTCTTTTTGCAAAGCCGGTAGTTGCTTCAATGCCTCTTTTTCTTTATCGGTCAGTGTTATCTTACCCCTTCTTCCCAATTCAAGAACAATTTCGGCAATATCCTCTGCGCTTATATGACCATCAAAATCGCTCACGTTATCAAGGTAGTCGTCCATAAAAATGCTGAAATCACGATGGAGTGTATAAGGTTGTGGACGATTTTGCCAAAACTCCTTGCCCACATATCCCAAATAGTCTTGCGGCACATCGAAATTGGGAAAATAAAAACGTGCTTGCATCATATTACATGCTTGACTGTTTCGATATAATCCTTCGGCATAGTCGATGTAGCGTTGCGAAAGATTTGGATACATCGTTTGCAATTGTTTCAATCCTTCCATCTGTATAGCACGTATACTATCGGCTTTCGCCCATACCTTTGTAGCATCAGACTTACCTCTTCCCTCCGGAGTTAAATCTGCCCTACTTCTTTCAATGGGGTGCGCAAGCATTTCGTTTTGCAAACGTACGTTCTTACCCATAAATAGTTTCTGACCTGTAGCAAAATCGTTTAAGAAGAAATAGGTTTCGCCAGGTTCAAGAACAGAGTTCACACCGCTTCTTGCCCAATCTAAAAATACTTCCGAAGTGTTTAGTATCGGTGCCTTAAGTGTGAATCGTCCCAACGAATCCAAATCGGCAATAAAATCCTCCTCTTCTTCTATCAGGAAGTTGTTCATGGCCAATTCGAACTTATTATCCAACTGCCACATCTCCTCGGGCATATCCTTCAACCAACCAATGATAGTAACGTAATCGCCTTCGCGATAGCCGTTATCCTTGAAACCGCTTTCCATATCTTTTGTAGGATACTCGGGCATGGCAGCAGTAGTTATTGGGCTACAAGCCACTGGATTCAAACCGGCTACTTCAATGGAACGAACACCTTTCTTCATCTTGCTTACCTTGATTGGAAGAGTAATTGACTCGTCGCTTATCATCAATTCATAAACATCCTTCTTCGCTGTATGGCTAATAATATTCCAAACCTTATTGGCATAGATAACATGTTCGAGTGTGAAACCGATGAACCAATCACCGGTAGCATTGTTGCGCCAATAGGTATCTGCAATGCCTTCGGGCAGAAGGTTTGTGCTACGAATGTTCATTATCTTCCATCCGTCGGGTTCGATAAAGTCCATTTGTTTGCAATCCACCGGTATAGGCTCGAAAGTCAATACAAAATCCACTTCGCCCGATGCAGGCATCCAAAACTCTTTATCCAGCGTAACAACCGTAGCGCTTTTCACGGCATACTTTGCCCCATCGGCTTGCAAATAGGTGTTGCTATTCACCTTTATCCAATTACCGGGATGGTAGCTTATGTGTATACCAACTTCTGTTCGGTCGTCGAACAAACGCACATTATCTATTCGGATAGTCCTAAAATGGGAATTATATCCCGAAACAACTTCATCCCAAACCACTTTCGGTTTATCACTGCTCTGTGCGCTAACTGCACTTGCCACCAACAGAAGGAGCAAACAAGCAATAACATTCTTTACTTTCATACTAAACGTTAAAAATTAAGGCGTTTTTATTTCAAAAATAGAAATAGAGGATTGCGCCCACAATTATTTTAATAGTAGATGCAATGTTTTTAAGGTTTATTCACTCGGCTTGTTCACTTCCACTTCCATTGGGCCGGCCAATACAAGTTCTAATCTAGCATGGTCTGATTTTGGTTCCCACACTATACGATTACTATCTGAAGTGACGTGACGTCGAACATCTCTTGTGCCACTGATATGCTCCACATCAACGAAAGCTACATTGTAGGATTGTTGCCAATTCACTTTGTCTGCATCGACAAAGAGGTGCTTTACATGACCGCTTCTAAGCTGAAGCAAGCGAGAAGATTGCACATTCAGCGTATCAATGTTGCTATCGAATATATCAATACGGGCATTGGCATTGAAGGTAAGCCTTTCGTGCGAAAGGCCTTGGCAACTGAACAAATTCAGCAGATGGTCGGCAATGTACACCACATCTTTAGGAAGGGTAAGGTGCATATCACCGGAGGCAACATGCAAGAAAGGAGCCTCACAAAACTGTTCAGGACACTTCTCGCGAGGAAAAGCGAAAGTTATAACACAAGTATCGCCTTGCATACTTATTTCTGTAAAGGGTTTCAGTTTTTCAGAAATAGTAAACTTTCCTTGTGCATCGGTGGTTGAAGTGAGGTACACATTTCCATGCTCATTAAAGAAGAATTGGTCGATAGCTTGGTATCGTCCTTCTGAAACCTTTTTGTATTCCACACCTGATTTGAACTCAATCGCCTTGCAAACGGGCAGTTCAATGGTAACGGAATTACCGCTTCTTAAATCGAAGTTTCTATTTGGGGTAGGTTGCATCAGCACCCTCGTAAACAGAAATATAAACGTCACTATCAAAAGTGGCATGCCCACTAATAGACCTATAATTATCTTGGTTGTCTTTTTCATAAAATTAGTTTTTACTGTTTTTGTTTATTGATATACTCGCGATACATTTGGCTCACCTCTTCCGGCGTAATGCCGAGCAGGTAGAGCTGCTTGAAGAAGTAAACGGCTTCTTCGTCCATAAAGTAGGCACGACGCATGGACAGAATCTGCTTGCGTGCACCCTCGGACACAAAGAAACCAATGCCTCGCTTATTATAAATCACTCCTTGTTGTTGGAGGTACTCGTACGAACGTACCATGGTGTTCACATTAACCTCCACCAACGTGGCATATTCGCGCACCGACGGAATACGGTCGTCCTCGTTGTAGATGCCCAACAGCACTTCATCGCAAATGCGATCGGCTATCTGTAGATAGATGCCTTTAGTCTCTTTGAAATTCATAGGCTACCAACGATTTACAACTTCCATCTCCTTGAAACGCTTGTAGGCAAGCCACCAGAAGAACAGAGTAACCAACAATATGCCGCAAGTGGCTATTAAGAAGCATGCATCTTCACTCAATACTGGCATAATATATGAATTACCTGGGCGATCGAACAGATTCATTAAGCCTGCAAAGAAAGCAGAGAATGCCATTCCCAAGATTGTATAAGCGGTAAAGGTCTTCAAAAAGGCATATTTCGGCCAAAGCGAGCTACCTAACACAAAGATGGATTGCAATAATAAATAAAGAGAAACAATAAATCCCAAAGGCGCGTCATCTCGCAAAGCAACTATCTCTGCATACGGATTTAAGAAAGTTATGATATCAATCTCCGGATAAACCACACTAAAGACACATACTCGCATTACATCGACCAATAGGAATAACAAATAATAAACTACCAAGTATCCTATCGTGTAAATGAACCAACGAACAAAATATTTCTCGAACGAGGTAGCAGGTAGCATCAACGCATAGATGCGACCGGTTTTGCTGCTCATCGGTTCCATAATAAACGAAGCGCTCAGTGCACAACCTATAAACAACCCAAAAACAAACAGCGGCATAAGACCATCTATTGCAGGATCTATTTCATTACGCACAATGCCTATCTTTAATGCTTCCATATAATGTTGATAACAACTATCGCTTATAATTGCACCGAACACTACCAATAAACCAAATACAGTTATGATGCGTTGCAACAAACGCTTGCGGTCTTCAACCAACACTTTCTTAAAATAGTTGGCAAAACGTGGGAAACTGAAAAAGGTATCTTTCATCTTCATAGCGCATTCTTTTTTTCAGAGTGAAACATCTCTGCTACACGTTCAGGGTGCTCCAACACAGCACCAAATAGCAGTTCTAAATTAATCGGGGTATCTGCATCGTCTTCATTTGGCAACATCATCAAGTTTCCTTGCAAAGTAGGTAATGCATAAATGGCAGAGCTTAACAACGAACGGTCATCGCTCTCCACAAACGAGAAGCGGCTACAGATATCAGCAACCGATGCATCAAGCATCACATGGCTGTTGTCCATAATAACAATGTGATCAAGAATGCGATCAATGTCTCGCACTTGGTGAGTAGATACTACAATACTACGATCCTCATTTATTCCCATAGCAATCATCTTTCGGAATTGGCTCTTACCAGGAATATCAAGACCATTCGTAGGTTCGTCCATCAACAACAACGAAGTGTTTGTAGCTAAAGCAAAGCTCATAAAGACTTTCTTCTTCTGCCCCATAGACAACTGACCTAAATGAATATCAGTATCCATGCCAAACATACGTAAGTATTGCTCCATATCATCGTTGCTAAAACGCGGATAGAACGAAGCGTTGTACTTAACGTACGATTTCAACGAAACAGAAGGCAACTCAAACTCTTCAGGAACAAAGAACATGTCCTGCAACGAAATAGGGAGACGACGACGTACATCAACATCATGGTACATCACGCGCCCACTCTTAGGAGTAAGCAGTCCGCTCATCAAAGAAAGTAAAGTAGATTTTCCCGCACCATTTTTACCTAAAAGGCCGTAAACTTTACCTTTCTCAATAGAAAGCGAAAAGTTGCTCAGGGTATTTCCTTTACCCCGAGCATAACTAAATGTAAGATTTTCAACTTGTAACATAAGGCGTTTAATAAAATAAAGTAAATTACTTAGTGTAATAGCATACTATTACACTGCAAATGTATGGATAATTATGTAAACGCCAAAAGTTTTCGAAAGAATTTTAAAGAAAATGTGCAAAAAGAAAGAAAAACTGCATTTTCAGAGTTATCAGAAAGCTTCAAATACTCCGAGTACTCTGAGAACTCCGAGCGATAGTAGAATACATAAAACCAAAAAGCCTCCGTCATCCCATTGGATAACGAAGGCTCATCTAAAACGGCGACTACCTACTCTCCCACTGTTACGCAGTACCATCGGCGTGACTGGGCTTAACTTCTCTGTTCGGAATGGGAAGAGGTGGAACCCCAGTGCTATAATCACCTAAATAACAT
>JAGBWA010000061.1 GCA_017630035.1 Bacteroides sp. | reverse complement strand
TACTATTATACCATTTTTCAAGAAAAGTATGGGTATATACTTCGTCGGGAAGCGAATGGTATAGCAATATAATATTGGCGCTCTTGAAAAGCGGATGCTTTTCAAGAGCGGCCATAATATCTACAGATTGTTGCGCATTGGATGATGCATGAATGTTTTTCAATGCTTTAATCTGTTTGCGCAATTCTTTTTTCTTATCCATTGTTTGCAACTTCTAAGGTGTTTGTTTCGGGTGCTTTGGGGAATGATTCGCCTCTTTGTAGTATCTGCAAAGCACGTTTCACGGTGTCATCGCTTTGGTTCAAGAACTTAATGTATTCTTCTTGTCCCAAAATGTTGTAGATGATATTGCCGTAAAGGTATCTTTCCAAGAGAGTGAACGACTGTTGGATAAGTAAGTTACGACGCTTAACTCCCTTGCTATCGGCATAGCGGATAAAGCTATGAACCACATTTTGCTTCTCTAAATGTGTCAGCAAATCGTTCCAGGTTTCGTGTTTTGTTAATTCTGGACGATTATTGTCACTATAGTTGAACGAATATTGAGTAATCAACCCTTTATTGCTCACTTCTATTAGGTATGACGATACGCCGGTAGTGTCTTGTGGAACAAAAACATCCGGCATAATGCCGCCACCACCATAAACAATACGTCCTAAACCGGTGGTGTATTGCAGCTCTTTGTTTTGCTTGATACTGTCTTCCGAGAAGAATTCACCTTTCTCATAACGTTCCACCCAATCCAAGTTGTAGTGCTCGTCCTTTCCATTCTCGTAAGGGCGTTGGATGCATCTGCCCGAAGGTGTGTGGTAACGAGCAATTGTTAAACGGATGGCCGAACCATCACTGAACTCAATAGGCTCTTGCACCAATCCCTTACCGAACGAACGGCGGCCCACAATCGTGCCACGGTCGTTGTCTTGGATAGCTCCGGCAAAGATTTCGCTGGCCGATGCACTATTCTCGTTTACCAATACAACAATGGGTAGTTGTTGGAAACTACCTGTGCCGTCGGCATACTCGCGCATGCTAGGGAAATTTCGGCCTTCGGTATATACAATCAGTTGGTTGGCAGGTAGGAATTCGTTCACCATGTGAATGGCCGATTCCATAAAACCACCGGTATTGTCGCGAAGGTCAATGATTACACCTTTGCAATTGTAGTGCGACAACTCGGCCAATGCACTAATCATTTCCAAGTGTGTAGTGCGGCCAAACTTGCTGATTTGGATATACCCAAAATCTTTATCCAACATGTAGGAGGCATTGATGCTATGTTGAGGTATGTCGCCACGAACAATGACAAACTCCAACAACTCCTTTTCTGTAGCGCGTTTAATGCTTACTTTTACTTCAGTTCCCTTAGGCCCTTTCAATGCACGCATCGCTCGTTCGTTGGTTAACTCTTTGCCCACAAACAAACTATCGTTCACCTTTACAATGCGGTCGCCTCCCATTAATCCTACCTTTTCGGATGGGCCACCAGGTACAACACTATTTACGTGGATGGTGTCCGATTGGATAGAAAACTGAATACCAACACCGCTGAAACTTGCTTCTAATTCTGAGTTTACCTCTTCCAAATCCTTAGCAGGAATGTATATGGAGTGGGGGTCGAGCTCGCCCAAGATTTGTGGCATCGCTTCTTCAATCAAATTGAAGACATCTACCGTATCTACGTATTTATCTTCAATCACACGCAACAATGCACTTATCTTGTTGCTACTTGTGACTGGATTTGGCCTATTACCTTGGTTTTGCTTTCCGTAGAAAGCTCCGATAACAATGCCCAATGCTATGCATACAGCAAAAATCAGCGGGATAAAACGTGATTTTTTGTTAGTCATATTTCTTGTTTTTAGAATCAGGTTTAAATATTCTAAGGGTTACACGCTTCTAAAGGTAAGTAGATAACCTCGATGTTAGCACGTTTCAAAAGTTCAATGCCATCTTCCAAACGATATTTCTCCGAGTAGATTACACGCTTGATACCGGCTTGGATTATCAGTTTGGCACATTCGATACAGGGCGATGCGGTGACATACATTGTTGCGCCTTCGCTACTGTTGTTCGAGCGTGCTATCTTGGTAATGGCATTGGCTTCAGCATGAAGCACATAGGGCTTGGTGTGATTTGTTTCGTCTTCGCAAATGTTTTCAAATCCCGAAGGCGTACCATTGTATCCGTCGGAGATAATCATTTTGTCCTTAACGATGAGCGCTCCCACTTGTCGGCGTTGACAATAAGAGTTCTCTGCCCAAATGTTGGCCATGCGTATGTAGCGCTTGTCCAATGCTGCTTGCTTGCTGTTTGTAGAGTTGTCCATATTAGTTGCGTTTTTTTTATCGTTGTGGTGTGAATCCCATATATTTCACATTCTTACCATCTTTGAAGTAAATAAAAAGATTGTTGGCATCACCTTCGTATCGGATAACGTTTTGTAGGCCAGAGATGAATGCTTTGGATAGCACATTGCTTTCCATACCGCTAACGTTGGTTTCCATACTCATTTCGTGTGTTGCACCATCGGCTTGCCACTTCCCGCTGAAGGTTGCATTAACCCCTCTTCCGTTGAATGTGCCGCCAGTAATGCCATTTATCTCTCCTCCAGAAAATGTGATGGTGAAGTTGCCAGAGCCTCTCAGCAAATCCATACTTTGCTTGAAAGCGTCTCCGTTGGCATTATCGTTCGGCCAATAGTTGAATTGAATGTTTGTACCTTCGGCCGAAATCTTACTCAACTTCCACGTTTTGCCGGTGAAGATTTCTACTACATCGTCTTCGTTGTTGCAACCGCAAAGCATTGGCAATGCGGTTACCAACAACATATATATATAATGTTTAAGCTTCATTCTTTTTATTTAGTTTTGATGCCATTACGCATAAGCAATGCATCGATGGTAGGCTCTTGTCCACGGAAACGCTTGTACAGTGTCATTGGATGCTCTGTACCACCCTTTGAAAGGATGTTTTCGCGGAATGATGTAGCCACTTCTTGGTTGAAGATGCCTTTTTCTTTGAACAACGAGAATGCATCGGCATCGAGTACTTCTGCCCACTTGTAGCTATAGTAACCAGCCGAGTAACCACCAGCAAAGATGTGTGAGAATTGTACACTCATACAAGCCTCGTCAACTGTAGGCAATACTTGTGCCTTTTCCCATGCTTTGTGTTCATACTCCTTCACGTCGCCCTCGAATGCTTCGGTACGAGTGTACCAAGCCATGTCGAGCAAACCGAAACTTACTTGGCGCAAGCATGCGTAAGCTGCGTTGAAGTTAGATGAGTCGATGATGCGTTGAACCAATTCGTCAGGAATCAATTCGCCAGTTTCGTAGTGGTTGGCAAAAGTGTGCAAGAATTCTTTCTCGGTAGAGAAGTTTTCCATCAATTGAGAAGGAAGTTCCACGAAGTCGCGATAAACGGCTGTACCACTCAAACTTTCGTAGTTGGTATTGGCAAACATGCCGTGAAGGGCATGACCAAATTCGTGCATAAAGGTTTCTACTTCGTCGAAAGTAAGCAATGCAGGCTTGTCTTGTGTAGGCTTGGTGAAGTTCATTACGATGGTAACGTGTGGACGGCTGTTTTCGCTTGTCTTTTGGTCAATCCATTGGTCTTTGAAACTTGTCATCCAAGCACCAGAACGCTTGCCTGCACGTGGGTGGAAGTCTGTGTAGAATACAGCCAAGAACTTGCCATCCTTGTCGAATACTTCGTAGGCAGTAACGTCTTTATGATAAACTGGAATTTCCTTGTTTTCCTTGAAAGTGATACCATACAACTTGGTTGCCAAGCCGAATACACCCTTCTTCACGTTGCTCAGTTCGAAGTATGGGCGCAACATTTCGTCGTTGATTTGATACTTTTCGTTCTTCAATTTGTTCGAATAGTAACTCCAGTCCCACGGCATTAACTCGAAGCTGCTGCCGGCTTCTTTGCGTGCAAGGGCTTGAACTTCGGCGTATTCTTTCTTGGCTGTTGGTGTATAAGCATCCAACAATTGGTTCAACAAATTGTAAACGGCTTCGCTGTTTTGCGCCATGCGGTCTTCGAGCATATAAGATGCATAGTCTTTGTAACCCAACAATTGAGCCACTTCCATGCGAGTGTTGGCCAATTCCTTCACTACGTCAAGGTTGTTGTGCTCGTTATCGTGTGTGCATTGTGTGTTGTAAGCCATGTAGATTTCCTTGCGTAAGTCGCGGTTGTCGGCATAGGTCATCACTGGAACATAGCTTGGTGCATGGAGTGTAAACGCCCAGCCTTCTACTCCCTTTTCTTGTGCAGTTTCCTTTGCTGCAGTGATAGCGCTTTCGGGCAATCCGCTCAACAAAGTGCTGTCGGTAATTACTTTAAGGTAGTCGTTGGTTTCCTTTAAGCAGTTTTCGCTGAATTGAAGAGTCAACAAGCTAAGCTTTTGGCTCAATTCGCGATATTTTTCTTTTTGCTCACCTTGCAAGTTGGCACCACCGCGTGCAAATCCGTTGTAGATGTCTTGCAAAAGTTGCAGTTGCTCGCCAGTAAGGTTGGCACTTTCGCGTTGGTCATATACGGCCTTGATGCGTGCAAACAATTGTTCGTTCAACGAAATGCTATTGCTGTGTTCGCTAAGTAGTGGAGTTAACTTCATAGCCAATGCTTGCATCTCGTCGTTTGTTTCGGCACTACGCAATACGCTGAATACGCGCGATGCCTTGCTGAGCAATTGACCCGACTTTTCATATGGTTCGATGGTGTTGGCAAATGTGGGTGCTTCGGGATTGTTCACGATAGCATCGATTTCTGCCTTGTGTTGCTTCATGCCTTCCATGAAAGCAGGTTCGTAGTGCTCAATCTTAATGTCATCGAAAGGTACAGTACCATGAAGGGTAGTGTAGTCTTCGAAAAATGGGTTTTGATTCTCAGTATTCATGTTGCACGAGGTAATTAATGTTATTACACAAAATGCGGATAAAATTGTTTTTAAACGATTCATAGTTTACAGTTTTTTATAATTTTCTGCAAAGGTGCAAAAAAAATAGGCGACTTCCATAGAAGCCGCCCATTTTTTATAATTTTCTAACTGAATATTAGCCGTTAACCTTCTTCATGTGAGCGATAAGGTCGAGAACCTTGTTAGAATAACCGATTTCGTTGTCATACCAAGATACAACCTTAACGAATGTGTCGGTCAAAGCGATACCAGCCTTAGCGTCGAAGATTGAAGTCAAAGTGCAACCCAAGAAGTCAGAAGAAACTACTTCGTCTTCAGTGTAACCAAGTACACCCTTCAATTCGTTTTCTGAAGCTTCCTTCATAGCAGCACAGATTTCAGCGTAAGTAGCAGGCTTAGCCAAGTTAACTGTCAAGTCAACTACAGATACGTCCAAAGTAGGAACGCGGAATGCCATACCTGTCAATTTACCGTTCAATTCAGGAATTACCTTACCTACAGCCTTAGCAGCACCTGTAGAAGAAGGGATGATGTTGCCAGCAGCTGCGCGGCCACCACGCCAGTCTTTCAAAGAAGGACCGTCAACTGTCTTTTGAGTAGCAGTTGTAGAGTGAACTGTAGTCATCAAACCGTCTGTGATACCCCATTTGTCGTTCAATACCTTAGCGATAGGAGCCAAACAGTTAGTAGTACAAGATGCGTTAGATACGAATTGAGTACCTGCAACATACTTATCCAAGTTTACACCGCATACGAACATAGGAGTAGCGTCCTTAGAAGGAGCTGACATTACTACGTACTTAGCACCAGCTTCGATGTGAGCTTGAGCCTTGTCTTGAGAAAGGAACAAACCTGTAGATTCTACTACATATTCTGCTTCGATTTCGTTCCACTTCAAGTCAGCTGGGTTACGTTCTGCAGTTACGCGGATAGCGTTACCGTTTACGATCAACTTGCTGTTTTCAACGTCAGCTTCGATAGTGCCGTCGAATTGGCCGTGCATAGTGTCATACTTCAACATGTAAGCCAAGTAATCTACTGGACACAAGTCGTTGATACCTACAATTTGAATGTCATCGCGAGTTTGAGCTGCGCGGAATACGAAACGGCCGATACGACCGAAACCGTTAATACCTACTTTAATCATTTTGTTTTTAACTTTTAAGGGTTATATAACTCTGTTTTAGTTCTCTTTTCAATCAAAATTTGCATTTATTTTCCAAAATGCGCTGCAAAAGTAAGAAAATGTTTTTATATTCGCACTCAAATTAATAATTAAATAACTTTAATAATGGGAAAAAGTACATTTTTACAGGATTTTAAGGCGTTTGCTATGAAAGGCAACGTAGTTGACATGGCTGTCGGTGTTATCATTGGTGGTGCATTTGGAAAGATTGTAACCTCGGTTGTAAACGACATTATTATGCCTCCTATCGGTTTGTTGGTTGGTGGTGTTGATTTCAAAGACCTACAATGGGTGATGCAAGAAGCTGTTCCCGAAAAGTTGAACGAGGCTGGTGAAGTAATTGCTCCTGCTGTGGCCGAAGTATCGTTGAAGTATGGTAACTTCCTGCAACAAACTTTCGACTTCCTTATTATTGCATTCTCTATTTTCCTTTTTGTAAGCTTAATTAAGAAGTTGAGCGAAAAGAAGAAAGTTGAAGAACCTGCTGCTCCAGCTCCTCCTCCTGCACCAAGCAAGGAAGAAGTGTTGTTGACAGAAATTCGCGACTTGTTGAAAGAAAAGAAATAAGTCTTTATAGAAAACATCCCATAACCCACGAAACCGGTTATGGGATTTTTTTATTCCGATAATGATTTTTTTGCACTATATACTATTATTATTTTCTGCATTTTTTCTACTTTTGCGCTCGATTTGCAAAACTCTTATACTAAGAATCGTATGAAACAAGACATGATTGTTATTTTAGATTTGGGAAGTCACGAAAATACCGTGCTTGCCAGAGCTATTCGTGCGTTGGGTGTATATAGCGAAATCTATCCCCACGACATCACTGCTGCCGAGTTGAAGGCTTTGCCTAATGTAAAAGGTATCATCATCAACGGTGGCCCCAATAATGTAATTGATGGTGTTGCCATCGACGTACTCCCCGAAATCTATCAAGCCGGTTTCCCCGTTATGGCTGCCGGTCACGATAAAGCTTTGTGCGAGGTCAAGTTGCCTCAATTTGCTGACGATGTAGAAGCTATCAAAGCTGCAGTCAAGTCGTTTGTATTCGATACATGTAAGGCCGAAGCAAACTGGAATATGAAGAACTTCGTAGCCGACCAAGTAGAGCTTGTTCGTCGTCAAGTAGGCGATAAGAAAGTTTTGTTAGCTCTTTCAGGTGGTGTAGATAGCTCGGTTGTAGCTGCTTTGTTGCTGAAAGCCATTGGCGAAAACTTGGTTTGCGTACACGTAAATCATGGTTTGATGCGCAAGGGTGAATCAGAAAATGTTGTCGAAGTATTCCGCAACCAACTTTGTGCTAACTTAATCTACGTTGATGCTACCGACCGTTTCTTGGGTAAGCTTGAAAATGTAGCCGATCCTGAACAAAAACGTAAGATTATCGGTGGAGAATTTATCCGCGTGTTCGAAGAAGAAGCTCGCAAACTCGATGGTATTGACTTCCTTGGTCAAGGCACTATCTATCCTGATATTGTAGAGAGCGGTACTAAGACTGCTAAAATGGTTAAGAGTCACCACAACGTAGGTGGTCTTCCCGAAGATCTTCAATTCGAATTGGTTGAACCATTGAAGCAACTCTTCAAGGACGAAGTTCGTGCTTGTGGTGTAGAACTTGGTTTGCCATACGAAATGGTGTACCGTCAACCATTCCCAGGTCCTGGTTTGGGCGTTCGTTGCTTGGGTGCTATCACTCGCGATCGTTTGGAAGCTGTACGCGAATCGGATGCTATCCTTCGCGAAGAGTTTGCCAAGGCTGGTCTTGACAAGAAGGTATGGCAATACTTCACTGTAGTGCCCGACTTCAAGTCAGTAGGTGTGCGCAACAATGCTCGTTCATACGATTATCCAGTCATTATTCGTGCGGTGAACACTGTAGATGCTATGACTGCTACTATCGAGCAAGTAGATTGGGCTATCTTGATGAAGATTACCGACCGCATCCTTGCCGAAGTGCCAAATGTGAATCGTGTTTGCTACGACATGTCTCCAAAACCATCAGCAACAATCGAATGGGAATAATCTTTCCTCCTATTATATATAATAAAAGCCTCAACACTGTTGGGGCTTTTTTATTATATTATAAGATTGTAAAACTTACTTTTCTACCTAAACCTTGAAATATTCTGAATAAGGTAGAAAGTTGTACATCTGCATGCCCATTCTCAATACGTGATATATAACTTTTCTTTGTACCAATTTTGGCTGCAAGTTGTTCTTGTGTCATTCCGGCTTTCAATCGTTCTAATTTTAATTTTTCGCCAATAATGAAAGCTTCACAACTAGCTTCAAAACTATTACGCTCTTCTGTTCCTATAGCACCAAAATCTTCCGTAATCATCTCTTCGATAGAGGTGCATCCTATATTATTCAATTCTTCTTTATTCATATCATTTCTCCTTTCCTTTTTTTGCAAAATATTCATCCATTATTCGTTTGGCTCGTTCTATTTCTTCAGATGGGGTCTTTTGTGTTTTCTTTTGAAATCCATTGAAGAGAATAACTAAACGTCCTTCATCCATACAACAAAATATTCGATAAATGTTTCCGCTCTCTTCTACTCGTATTTCATATAATCCCGTAATGCCTGATATGGCTTTAAAGAACTTTATCGGAATCTGTTCTTGTGTCATTATATAGATGAAGACCTGATAAATCTTTTGTAAGGTCGTTTTTGATAAGGTTTTCTTAAAATCCTTAAAATAATTGGCGTATGCCACTATTTGCCTTACATATTTCCTCTCTTCTGGCATGGTAACGAGTATTTATTGGCAAAGGTAACGGATTAGTGAACAATAAACAAGTCTTTTCTTTAATTTTTTATGCGTGACTTAGTTTTTTCTATTTTAGTTGAATGTTTTTCTTATAATATCGATATATTTGCAACGTAATCAACCTTGTTTGGTTATAAGACATTTGAAATTTGCTCAATCGCTCTCGAATCACCACCTCGTAATAGCACCGAGCAAAAGAATATACAATTGGGTTTGTACCATATGGTGCAGACTGAACCATTGTATATTCGGCTTGTGGTGAGCCTGAGAGCGTTGGCGAGGTCTGCGCTTTCTTTTTTTGTAGTTTGCGCAGTGTGTAGCGGCAATATTGCAATAACTATAAAAAATTAAATTATGAAAAAAGTTTTAACTATGATGTTGATAGTGACATCTTTAGTATGCCTATCCTCTTGTTCAAGTGAAGAAGAAGTTTACATCCCTCAAGAAGTGGATTTAACCTTGAGCTATAGTTTTGCCGAAAGTGGCAGTATGACGAAGGCAACAGGTGCCGAGGTGTATAACGATTTTTATGAAAAGTATATTAAAACAAAAAAATTAGCTCCAACGACTTACTCTCTGACATTTAAACATAAAACAACAGGTGCAACTACTACGATTACGAATGGAATTTGGAAAAATAAAGATGCAATCCGTTTGATTGAAGGTGAATATGAAGTGACAGGAACATCTGCACCTATTCCTAAAGATGCAGATATTCTTTCTCATTACGTTTCAGATACTGTTTTTATCTCTTTTGAAGAAGTTATTTCTGTGACGAAAGATATGAAAAACCTAAATCTTACAGCGAAGTATGATTCTTTTTTACTAATGTTTGATGATGTTAATTATAGCGATATACACTATCATTATTATGAAAGCGGGCGTAATTATAATCAAGACCTATATAAAACAGAAAATAATTATGTTATATTTATTAACGGATTTCCAAGTATAGGTGCAAATTACAATTCCGTTTGGTTACTTCGAAACGAT
>JAGBWA010000060.1 GCA_017630035.1 Bacteroides sp. | reverse complement strand
GGGATAAGCTCTTTCAACTTCTCGCACATGCGTCGGCCAAAGGTTTCGGCATTGTCCACATGTGTCAATGTGCTCAGCGCATCCACCGGCTCGCCATTCAGCAAGATGTCCAGCTTGATAAGTTTGGAAGGACGGAAACCATTCATGTGATAGTCGAACGAGGCATACCCTTTCGAGATACTCTTCAGTTTGTCGTAGAAGTCGATAACGATTTCGCCCAAAGGCATGTCGTAGTATATCTCTACGCGGTTACCACTGATGTATTCCTGTTTGATAAGTTCACCACGCTTGCCCAGGCACAGCGTCATAATGGGGCCGATATAATTGGTAGTGGTGATGATAGATGCACGAATGTAGGGTTCTTCGATGTGGTCGATAAGCGTAGGTTCGGGCATACCCGATGGGTTGTGCACCTCCTTCATCTCGCCATGCTTGTCATACACTCTATACGATACGTTAGGCACAGTAGTGATAACGTTCATATCGAATTCGCGATCCAGACGTTCTTGAATAATCTCCATGTGTAGCAACCCCAAGAATCCGCAACGGAAGCCGAAGCCAAGGGCAACAGACGATTCGGGTTGGAAGGTAAGCGAAGCATCGTTCAGTTGCAGCTTTTCGAGCGAAGCACGCAAGTCTTCAAAATCTTCGGCCTCGATAGGATAAACACCGGCAAACACCATAGGCTTCACCTCTTCGAACCCATCGATAGCCTTTTCGCACGGACGGGCAATGTGCGTAATCGTATCGCCCACCTTTACCTCCTTCGATGTTTTGATACCACTGATAATGTATCCCACATCGCCGGTACGCAATTCATTGCGCGGCACCATATCCATCTTCAACACACCTATTTCGTCAGCTTCATACTCCTTGCCGGTATTGAAGAACTTCACCTTATCACCTTTGCGAATTACACCATTTTCTATCTTAAAGTAAGCAATGATGCCACGGAACGAGTTGAACACCGAGTCGAAGATAAGCGCTTGCAGCGGAGCCTCTTCATCGCCCACCGGATGGGGTACGCGTTCGATAACGGCAGCCAAAATCTCTTCCACGCCCAAGCCTGTCTTACCACTGGCACGGATAATCTCCTCGCGCTTGCATCCCAACAACTCGATGATTTCATCCTCCACTTCGTCGGGCATGGCACTATCCATATCACACTTGTTGATTACGGGTATAATCTCCAAATCGTGTTCAAGCGCCATATAAAGGTTCGAGATAGTTTGAGCCTGCACCCCTTGGCTGGCATCTACAATGAGCAACGCACCTTCGCAAGCCGCAATAGAGCGCGACACCTCGTACGAAAAGTCAACGTGCCCCGGAGTGTCAATCAAGTTCAAGATATACTTCTCGCCTTGATACATATACTCCATCTGGATGGCATGGCTCTTGATGGTGATGCCACGCTCCTGCTCCAGTTCCATGTTGTCCAGCATTTGCCCCTGTGTCACCTGAATGGTTTTGGTATATTCAAGCAAGCGGTCGGCCAATGTTGATTTCCCGTGATCGATGTGTGCAATGATGCAAAAGTTGCGAATATTCTTCATTCTTCTTACCTATCTTATAATTTAGGCGGCAAAGATAGTGCAAGCTGAGCGAAGAAAAAAGTAGTTTACTTATTTTTTTCTTCCGAAGCGCAGCCTATCTTATCAAAAGATAGTGCAAACTGAGAAATACAAAACAAAAATATAGATTTCAAAAATTTATTGCCTACGATAAGCCTTTGGCGACACACCCAGATGCGCCTTCACATACTTTCCGAAGAAAGAAATGTTCGGGAAATCCAACTCCAATGCAATCTCCTTGATAGATTTATCCGAGTACTTCAGCATACGGATAATATCCTTCATCACAAACTCGTCTATGATGTCCCCGGCCGTTTTTCCGCTCACCTGCTTGCACACGGCCGACAGATACTTGGTGCTTACATTCAGTTTATCAGCATAATAATACACAAAGCGCGACTTCACCTTGCTTTCGGCAAGCAAACCGACAAAGCGGCGGAAAAGAATCTCGCCTTGGCGCACAAAGCGGTCGTTCTCGGACACAACCACCCCGTCCAGATATGACAAGATTTCGTACATCATAGCCTGCAAGATAGATTGCATAATCTCGCTATGATACGACGAAGAAGGATTCTTCAGTTTCTCGCACAACAGGCGATAATACTCTTCGAATTGCGTAATCTGTGTATCGCTAAGATGTATCATCGGATTAGTACCCAGGTAAAACGCCTTGTCCCAGATACTTCGCTGATAGCCAATGCCCGAACGATGCATAAAATGCGACAAGAAAATAATCTTAAACGCAGTATTATTCAACAATTTAATTGGCTTCATCACCCGATTGGGGCCACACACAAGCAAGTCGCCTCTAAACAACTTGTAGTTGTTCGTTTCCACCTCAATCTCCATCATGCCATCCGTACACAGCACCAACACCGCAGCATCAATCTGTACGGGAGGATTAAACGAATGTTTCATTACATCCTGTTCATCCAGCAACACCACGTCGCCACTCTTGTAAGGAATTTGTTTATAACGCATTATATCGTCCAACCCCACATTTAGCACCTCGTTTTCTTCATTCTTATTTTCCATAAAGTCTGTTAGTTTTGTTATTCAGCTGCAAAGATAGTGCAACTTTTTAGGATAGAAAAGAACAAAAAGAACACAATACTGTTCCATTTCTCCCATTATTAAACAAAACCACACTCTATATACACACTGTAGGGGCGAACCGACGTGTTCACCCAATGGAATAATCGCCATCAAATTCCCATCATCACTGATGGCAAAGCTTGGTCGCTACTTAAGACCGACGTTGGACTTAAGTAGCGAT
>JAGBWA010000059.1 GCA_017630035.1 Bacteroides sp. | reverse complement strand
ATATCATTGATGAATCTGTAGCATCGATAGTACCGCCTTTCATTACAATGATGCGTGTGCCTATACTTGTATTTAATCTGTTTGTAAATTTTAACGTACCGCCTTTAGCAACAATGATATCAATACCTGTAATATAAGTACCTTCTGCAATTTCCCATGTTGCGCCATCGGCAATGATAAGTTTGAATTGGCCAATCTCGGCTCTGTTGTTTTGCCAATAGGTATTGTTGTATTCGTCTGTAACTTGATACCCTGTTTGGCCGTTCTCATCAATATATCCATTTGCAACATCTAAGGTAATATTTTGGTTATAATAACCAGTTATCTTTCCTATACTAGTTCCTGCTTTTTGTAAGATTGATTTGTAACCATCGTGGTTTAATCCATTAGCAATATCGTATGCATTAACCAAAAGAGAATTAACTTGCTCTTTTGTGTATGGGTTCTCCATTGTAGGAAGTGCGTAATCTGTCACTGATCTTGTAGCAGAACTTTCTCCGAAATCTTTGCTAATAACTCCATTCTGTACACTACTTATACCCATCCAACGACGGCCATGGCTATCTACACGTGCTACATATACCGATTTTAAATACGAAGGCATTTCAAATTTGAATGAAGCACTTGCTTTACCTTGAACATCAGTCTTAACTGGTACATTGGCCAATACAACAGCATTTGCATCGCTAATAGGATTTGCAGAGTAAATTCTAAATGAATAATCGCTTAGCGCATCTTCGTTCAATGTAATGTTAGCAGTGACTACAGAAGTCATGTTCCAATCTTGGTCGGGGGCAATATCCAAACCAAGTGCTTGCTTTGCTTTTTCGCGTACCAATTCTGGGTTGTACAAATCTTCCACTTCGTTACAACTTGTCAAAGCACCAACAAAAAGGCTTGCACATAAAATAGACTTAAAGAATGTCTTTTTCATCGTTGATTGAGTATAAAATTGTTAGTTTTCTTATATTTTTGCCACAAAAATAGTGGTTTTTAAAATTACTTGTACGAAAAATAACAAAAAACTATGCAATTTTGTTGTAAAACATGTAATGAAAAATAGTTGTATATTCTATTCAGATGTGCTTTTTGTGCTTTTTGAATAGGGTTGAGAGTTCAACTTTTAATAAATAGCACTGAAATGAGTGTCGATTTACGAACAAAATATGCAGAATATTTGTATAGTTGCGTGTGAAAATATATCTTCGCACTGATTAATTGATTTATGGCGTATGAAAAAGTTGAATTTTGCATTTTTACGCGCATTGAGCGCTTTGATTATGGGCATTTTGTTGGTTGCTTTTCCGAACGAAGTTGGCAACTATTTCATTATTGTAATAGGTGTAGTGTTTTTAGTGCCGTCGCTGATTAGCTTGATTAGTTATGCGGTGATGAAGAATAGGGATGAGGTGAAGCGTCGTTTCCCAATTGAAAGCATCGGAAGTTTGCTGTTTGGCATGTGGCTGATGATTACTCCCGGATTCTTTGCCGACTTGCTGACTTACTTGTTGGGCTTTGTGCTTGTGCTAGGTGGCGTGCAACAAATTGCTTCGTTGCTCGTGGCGCGAAAGTGGAGCCAAGTATCAACTGGTTTCTATGTGATGCCTGTGCTCATCTTGTTGGCTGGGCTGTTGGCGCTATTCAATCCGGGTGGTGCTCGCTCTACCGCCTTTATTATAATAGGTGTAGCTGCTATTGTTTATGCGCTTACCGATTTGCTGAATTGGTATCGCTTTATGCGTCATCGTCCGAAAGAGGCGGTTGTCGTTGTGGAAGATGCCGTTGTGGTGGATGAAGTGCACGATGTGGTAGCGGAAGAGCAACCTAAAGAATCGCTTTAACCATTCTTTTACTTGCGCACCTGAGCGAACAATCGTTTAAATTCGGGCGGATAGGGTGTCTCAAACTCTAAACGCTCGTTTGTAACGGGGTGGTAGAAGCATAGCTTGAAGGCGTGCAACGCCAAACGACCTATCGGATTTAAATCTTCGAAACCGTATCGACCATCGCCAATAATGGGATGTCCCAAGTCTTGCATGTGTACGCGAATCTGATTTTTGCGACCAGTTTCCAATTTGACTTCTACCAACGAGAATCCATTGGCGCGCTTGATGACGCGAAAGTGGGTAATGGCTTCCTTGCCACCATCATCGACGGGTGAGGATGATACGTAAAGTTTTCTATCTGTGAGCCAAGAGTGTACATTTCCAGCTGATTGTTCCATTTCACCAGCTACTACACAGACATATCTGCGGTCGTAAACAATCTCTTTCCAATGGTCGCGAAGCACGTTTTGTGTTTTCTCGTCTTTAGCAAACATCAGAATGCCTGATGTGTCGCGATCAAGGCGATGCACAATATAGGCTCGTGCGTTTCGGTTGCTACGGCGAAGGTACTCGGTGAGGATGGTAACGGCGGTACGCTCTTTTTGTCGGTCGGTATTAACGGATAGCAATCCCTCTTTCTTCTCAACAACAATGAGGTAGGCATCTTCGTAAACAATCTTCAGTAGTTTGTGGTTGAATTCGTGATGTCCGCTTTTGTTGCGGCTGATTTGTACCTTCATGCCCGGTTTTAGCGGGAAGTTGTATTGAGTAGTAATGGCGTTATCTACCAATACCACGCGCTTGCTGAGCAGGGTTTTGAGTTTGGTGCGGCTTGCATCGGGCATGCGAGCGGCAAGAAAATCCATCAACTCGATAGGTTCGCGAACGATATAATCGGTGTATTGCGCTTTGGCGCGTGCTATTGTTTTTGCCATCCGTTATGGTTTAATTTTTTAATTCTTAATTCTCAATTTTCAATTCTTAATTTCCAAAAGTACTACGTTTTCCACATGGTGTGTATGTGGGAACATATCGACGGGTTGTACAGCGGTGACGCGATACTTCACATCGAGCAATTGCAAGTCGCGCGCTTGTGTAGCAGGGTTGCAACTTACATAGACAATGCGCTTAGGCTCTGCAAACAAGATGACATCGATTACATCTTGGTGCATGCCGGCACGAGGTGGGTCGGTGATGATAACATCGGGACGGCCGTACTGGTTGATGAAATCTTGCGTTAGCATGTCCTTCATATCGCCGGCAAAGAAGAGGGTGTTGGTGATGCCGTTGATTTGTGAATTCACCTTAGCATCTTCAATGGCTTCGGGTACATACTCGATGCCGATTACTTGGCGTGCTTGGCGCGATACGAAGTTGGCAATGGTGCCGGTGCCAGTGTAGAGGTCGTAAACCAATTCGTTGCCGGTGAGGCCAGCGAAGTTGCGCGCTACTTTGTATAGCTCGTAGGCTTGCTCGGAGTTGGTTTGGTAGAACGATTTTGGTCCTACCTTGAATCGCAATCCTTCCATTTCCTCGAAGATGTGATCGTTACCGCGGAAAACGTGTACGTCGAGGTCGGTGATGGTGTCGTTCACCTTATTATTAATAATGTATAGGAGCGATGTGATTTCGGGGAATTTGTCGGCAAGGTGTTGCAATAGTGCTTTGAACAAATCCATCTCTTCGTCGCGCTCGATGTGGCAAACTACGATTACCATCAATTCGCTGGTTGTAGAGGTGCGAACGATGATGTTGCGAAGCATGCCTTCGTGTGTGCGTAGGTTTTGGAAAGAGTAGTTGTGTTCGTAGGCGTAATCGCGTGCGGCATTGCGTATGCGGTTGCTAATGTCGTCTTGCAACCAGCATTTCTCTATGGCCAATACCTTGTCGAACGCATTAGGGATGTGGAAGCCTACGGCGTTCATTTGGTCGTATTTTACATCTTCGGCCACCTCTTGTTGCGTGAGCCAACGCTTGTTGCTGAAGGTAAACTCAAGCTTGTTGCGATAGCATTGTGTCTTCTTCGAGCCAAGGATGGGGGAGATTTCGGGCAACTCAATCTTGCCGATGCGCTTCAGGTTGTCGGTAACTTGCTTTTGCTTGTACTTTATTTGCTCTTCGTAGGGAAGAATTTGCCATTTGCATCCACCACACACGCCATAGTGTTCGCAGAAGGGGACAGCGCGTTGGGGAGAGTATTCGTGAAAATGTACAGCCTCGGCTTCGGCGTAGCTATGTTTTTTGCGTTTTACTTGCAAATCAACTACATCGCCAGGCACTACATAGGGCACAAACACCACCATGTCGTTTACTTTTGCAATGGCCTTTCCTTCGGCGGCCACATCGGTTATGAGTACTTTCTCCAACAAGGGGAGAGCTTTACGTTTTCTTGCCACGTTTTTTGTCGAATATTTTTATTTTATACTATTGGCAACTATCTGTAGGATAGTGCTTGCTAATTTTATTTTCCGTTAAGGGAATTTTTATTTTCCCTACTATAAAAAATATTTCGCTCGGTTTTCATTAAGCGAAATTTGGGACAAAAGTAACAATTTTCTACCGATTCTTTGCAATATTTGGGGTAGGATTTTGATTTGATGCATAAAAATAGATAATTCGGAAACTTTTTGCTTGAAAATGTTCATTATAACGCAAAAAATACCTATTTTTGCACTCTCAAAAAGAAAGTAATACATTCAATTATTTTATAATTCATATTATGGACAAAAAAAGAGTTTATACCTTTGGTAACGGTCAGGCAGAAGGAAAGGCTGACATGAGAAACCTATTGGGTGGTAAGGGCGCTAACCTTGCTGAAATGAACCTGATTGGTGTACCGGTTCCTCCGGGCTTCACTATCACAACCGACGTTTGTAATGAGTACTTCGCAGAAGGCAAGGACAAAGTAGTTGCTTTGTTGAAGGACGACGTGTTGAAAGCAGTGGCAAACATTGAAAACTTGATGAACTCAAAGTTTGGTGATGTTGAAAACCCATTGTTGGTTTCTGTACGTTCAGGTGCTCGCGCTTCTATGCCAGGTATGATGGATACCATCTTGAACCTTGGTTTGAACGACGAGGTAGTTGAAGGTATGATCCGTAAAACTGGTAATGCACGTTTTGCATGGGACTCTTACCGTCGTTTCGTACAAATGTATGGCGACGTAGTATTGGGTATGAAGCCAGTAAACAAGGAAGATATCGATCCATTCGAGGCTATCATTGAAGAGGTTAAGGAAGCTAAGGGCGTTAAACTTGACAATGAACTTGAGGTAGAAGACCTTCAGGAGCTTGTTAAGAAGTTCAAGGCTGCCGTTAAGGAGCAGAGTGGTAAGGACTTCCCAACAGATGCTTACGAGCAGCTTTGGGGTGCTATCTGCGCTGTATTCGACAGCTGGATGAACGACCGCGCTATCCTCTATCGTAAGATGGAAGGTATCCCCGCAGAATGGGGTACCGCTGTTAACGTACAGGCAATGGTATTCGGTAACATGGGCGACACCTCTGCTACTGGTGTATGCTTCAGCCGTGACGCTGGTAATGGTGAGAACCTCTTCAACGGTGAGTACCTTATCAATGCACAGGGTGAGGACGTTGTTGCAGGTATCCGCACTCCCCAGCAGATTACCAAGATTGGTTCACAACGTTGGGCTGAGCGTGCTGGTATCTCAGAGGAAGAGCGCGTAGCAAAGTATCCTTCTATGGAAGAGGCAATGCCCGAGATCTACAAGGAGCTCGACATGTTGCAGACCAAGCTGGAGAACCACTACCGCGACATGCAGGATATGGAGTTCACCGTACAGGAAGGCAAGCTCTGGTTCTTGCAGACCCGTAACGGTAAGCGTACCGGTTCTGCAATGGTTAAGATTGCTATGGACCTCGTT
>JAGBWA010000010.1 GCA_017630035.1 Bacteroides sp. | reverse complement strand
ACGGAAAAAATTCCGTGCGCACACGGAGTGTATTCGGCAGATGGGATGCCTTCTTTTAACAATTGAGCAGGCGCAAATGTTAATAAAAAATCTATACGCCAATTTACTTGACAACCCCCTACCCGATGTTGTATATTTGCAGTGTCATGACAAGAAAGGGGATTCGCGGACGCATCATGCTGCGTCCCTACAAGTGGCGGTATTCGGAGACGCCTCGGTGAGACGTCTCTACAAGAAAACACAAACTTTTAACTTTTAACTTTTAATTCATTATGGCAGTAATTTACAAAGCACGACAAGCAGTATTTGCAAACAAAGAGGGAAAGAAGTTGTATCACCCCATGGTGGTGCTTACAGGTAGCGTAAAGTTGGAACAAATTGCCAACGACTTGGCAGAGATGAGCTCGCTCTCGCCGGGTGATACCTACAACGTGGTGAAGAACCTTCCGGGCGTGATTCAACGCTACTTGGCAAATGGCAACTCGGTGTTCCTCGATGGACTCGGCTCGTTTGCGCCAACCTTGAAGAACAGCGGCAACGGTGTGGAAACGCCCGAAGAGGTGACCGCAAACGGTGCCCGATTGAAAATCACCTTCCGCCCTTCGGCCAAGAAGAACATCGACGGTACGGTATCTACCCGCGCCCTCTCCAATGGTTACTCGTTCGTCCGCATGGATGGCGTGATTGCCGATGGCAAGGATGAGAAACCTACTACCGGTGGTGGTGGCACTTCGGGTGATGGTGGGGATGATGAACTCGATCCACTTGGATAGTGACTAGCTACTCGCTACTCGTTACTCGTAGAGACGTCATAGTATGGCGTCTCTATATGGGGGCGGGATTCACGGACGCATCATGCTGCGTCCCTACATGTGGCGGTATTCGGAGACGCCTCGGTGAGACGTCTCTACAAGGTGGCGGTTTACTTATTCTCCCTCTAAGCTAGAGGGAGTACCCGTAGGGGGAGGGCGTGTGTGAATACACAAACAAACACACTCCTCCGGCTTACAGCCACCTCCCCTAACTTAGGGGAGGAATTTGGAATCACGCCGCATGGCAAGGACCTTGGCGTAGGTGCGTCAGTGAGGACAAGGCAAAAAGGAAAGTGAATGGATTCGCGGACACACCATGGCGTGTCCCTACACTCCTACTTGACTACTTGACTACTAACTACCTGACTACTAATCAACTACTAAATCAAAACTATGGAAAATGAAAAGAACAAAAGCACTTGGGAATTGGTATTGAAGATTATCATTGCGGTGGCATCGGCCATTGCGGGTGCGCTTGGAGCAACGGCGTGTCAGATGCTGTAAGGGGCGAATAGATGAAATAAACCCCAAAAAAGCTTTGGGGTTTATTTTTTCGCATAGGCTTGAAACTTTTTACACCTTTGTATCGTCTAATAAAAGAACTAAAACATATTAAACAATGAAAAGAATTATCAAAGTTGCGGCGTTTGGCATATTGGGATTGATTGTAGTAGCAACAATCTATTTGTGGATGACCTTTGGTTCGCTTATCAAAGGAGCTATGTCCGTAGAGAAATTGGACGATGGACTGTACTACATGGAGTATAAAGGCGATGACGGATTTGATGAACTAATGGCACGTGGCGGCTGTACCGACATTGGTAAGGTTTCTGAATACATCATGGCATTCCTATCGAAAGGATTCTTCGAAACTTCACCCATGGACCCACCATTGAAACCCGTTGGTTGCTCCACACTGACGGTTGGCACGCCCGAAGGGGGTGTGATGATGGGACGCAACTTTGACTTTTCGTACGGCAACGGACTGATTGTACACACCATCCCCGACGAAGGATACGAAACCATTACCACCTTTTCCACCGATTTCTGGGGATTTGGCGAGGCGTACAAACCCGAAGGATTTGTCAATCAATACATGGCACTATCTGGCATATTCATGGCTCTGGATGGACTGAACGAGAAGGGGTTGGCCGTTGCGGTGCTTAGCGCTGGCGACCAAGTGGTGACAAAGCAATGTACCGACAAACCCGACCTGACCACTACCACCGCCACACTATACATACTGAGAAAGGCTGCCAACGTAGAGGAGGCGTTAGCGTTGCTGAATAGCATCGACATGAACTCCGACCCGGGCGCTGCTTATCATATTGCCATAGCCGATGCTGCGGGAAAGAGCGTGGTGGTGGAATACGTGGACAACGAAATGGTGGTGACAGAGACGCCTTTCGTGACGAATCACTACCTCTGCGAAGCGAAGTTCAAAGCAGGGTTGCAGGATAGCGACCATCGCCACGAGAAACTGATGGAGCAATACGACCAAACTGGCGGTGTGATGAACGAGAAACAGCTGACGGAAGCTATCCAATCGGTTACACAACTTCCTTGGGGAGAGGATGCCATTATTGGCGGTACGCTTTGGAGTATGATTATGGATTTAACGCATCCTTCGGTAACCTACTATTCGCTCCGCCATTTTGATAAACCTTTTCATTTCGAGCTTAACGCAAAGTAATAGGAGCATGGGCAGGCGGACGCAGCACGCTACGTCCCTACATGGGGCGGTATACTTATTCTCCCTCTAAGCTAGAGGGAGTACCCGTAGGGGGAGGGCGTGTGTGAATACACAAACAAACACACTCCTCCGGCTTACAGCCACCTCCCCTAACTTAGGGGAGGAGTTTGGAATCACGCCGCATGGCAAGGGCCTTGGCGTAGGTGCGTCAGTGAGGACAAGGCAAAAAGGAAAGTGAATGGATTCACGGACACGGCACGCCGTGTCCCTACAAGTGGCGGTTTACGCGGACGCAGCACGCTACGTCCCTACTATCCTCAACAACAAAAAGAAAGGGCGGACACACATCGGTCCGCCCTTACCTTATTATATAATAGAGATTATGCTTCGTTTTGGATTTGCTCGTCGATGACGCTGATTTTTTGCTTCACCAGCTCGATGTCGGCTTTCAGTTTCTCTACCTTGCGGTTCAGCTCGGTGAGGAGGCTGCTGCCTTTCTTGGACGAGGTGGTGAGGAAGCCAAGGTTGTTTTCGTAGGTTTGCAGCTCGGCTTTCAGCGTGTCGCAGCTACGCACCAGCTTTTCGCGTTCGCGGTAGAGCGCTTGTGCACCACCGGCTTGGATATTGGTGATGGACGACTTGTAGTTGGTGAGCTTCTTGCTGGATGCTTGCATGTTGAAGCGGTCGAACAGTTGGTCCACAAGGGCGCGGTAGGCTTTGTATAGCTTGTCTTTCTCCTTGAACGGCACATGACCGATGGCGTTCCACTCCTTCATCAGCGCACGCACTTGCTGCACGGTTTCGTCGCTCTCGTCGGCACTGCAGAGGGTTTCGAGCTGGGCGATAACGTCGCGCTTCTTGGCAAGGTTGTCGTGCTCTACGCTGCGTTGCGAGGTGGTGGCTTTGGCTTTTTGCTCGAAGAAGTAGTCGCAAGCGGCTACGAAGCGTTTCCAAATGGCGTCGGAGTGTTTCTTCACTACCGGACCTACAGCTTTCCACTCTTTTTGCAGCTTTATCAGTTCGTCGGCTGTTGCCTTCCAATCGGTGCTATCTTTCAGTGCTTCGGCACGTTCGCACAGCTGGCGTTTCTTCTCCAGGTTGTCGGTCATGCCGTCTTTCAACGACTTGAAGAACTCGGTTTTCTTGGCGAAGAAGTCGTCGCACGCACGGCGGAAGCGTTCGAAGATTTTCACGTTCATCTTCTGTGGCGCAAAGCCGATGGTTTTCCACTTAGCTTGCAGGGCGAGAATCTCTTGTGTGCGGTTGTCCCACGCAGTGAAGGTGGTGAGCTCGGCATAGTCGATGGCTTCGATGATTTCGCAAATCACCGTTTTTTGGTCGAGGTTTTGTTGCTCCACCTCCTTCAGCGCCTCGAAGTGTTGTTGATGGCGGCGGTTGATAATGGTGGATGCTGCCTTGAAGCGCGACCATATCTCGTCGCGTAGCTCCTTGGCCACTGGTCCCGTTTCGCGGTATTCCTGGTGCAACTTTTGCAATTGGTGGAAGGCAGATACGGCGTCCGGCTCTTCGGTGAGCTTTTCGGCTGCTTCGCACAGGTGTTGCTTCAGTTCGAGGTTCTTCTTGAAATCGTATTCACGGAATTCGTTGTTCAGCTTCAGGAGGTCGTAGAACTTCTCCACGCACACTTGGTAGCTCTTCCACAACTCGTTGATTTTATTGGGGGGAACCAAGCGTGTTTCGTTCCATTGCTGTTGCAACTTCTTGAACTCGGTGTAGTTCTTGTTGGCATCTTCGGGCGACTCTAACAGCTCCTTCAGCTCTTCGATGATGGATATCTTGATTTGCAGATTCAACTCTTTCTGTTTCTCCAGCTCGGCATTGGCTTCGTTGCGTCGTCCTTTGACAATGGCCATGGCTTGCTTAAAGGCCTCTTCAAGCTCGTCCTTGGGCGCCACAAAGGCGTCGGCATCGCCTCCGGCTTCGATATACGCACGCTTGGCAGCTTCTACTTCGGCCAGGTGCTTCTTGTAGAAAGCTTGCTTCAAAGCGTCTATCTCGGCACGCGAAACTTCTTCGTCCGATTGCGCCAATAGCTGCATTTTTTCCACTACTTGAACCTTGGTGAGCTTTTGCTCGATGGTAGGTTCTGTTGTTTCCGCATCAGCAGGTTGAGCCGCTGCTACTTGCTCGGCTACTTCTGCCACTTGTTTTGCTTCTTCTAACTCCACGTTCTTTTCGGGGAGGTTAGTGTCGAGGGTGTCCGTCATCAGTATATTCGTTTTTCGAAACGACGTGCGTTTCATGGTTAGTTTCGCACAAAGTTAAATAAATAAATGATTCGTTCGCTTTTTTTGCCAACAAATTTCTATTTTTCGTTAAAAATCAGCTAAATGATGTGGTGATGCCCATGTAGATAAGCATACCGATAAGGTCGTTCATCGTAGTGACGAAGGGACCGGTAGCAATGGCGGGGTCTATCTTTAGCTTCTCCAGCGTTAGGGGTACCAGCATGCCAAAGATAGAGGCAAACATGATTACGCCAAACAAGCTGATAGGCACCAAATGGGTGACCGGCTCGATGGCGCCATAGCGGAAGAAGTTGTAGGCATAGACCAGGATGGAGATGAGCGTAGCGTTGATAATAGCTACGGCCGACTCTTTCACCACCTGGCGTGCTACGTTCTCCGTAACAAACGAACCGTTGGCCAATCCTTGTACTACGATAGCCGACGACTGCGTACCTACGTTACCCGCCGTACCACCAATCAAGGGGATGAAGAGCGCCATCTCGGGGTGCTGCACAAATATCTCGTCGAAGCAACCAAGCACCATAGAACTGGCAATACCGCCCACCATACCAATGAGCAACCAAGGAAGACGTGCGGTGGTTTGGCGCATCACGCTATCGTCGGTTTCTACGTCTTGCGAAAGACCTGATGCCAACTGGTAGTCGCGTTCGGATTGCTCGCGCACCTCGTCCATCACGTCATCGACGGTGATTTGTCCCATCAAGCGGCCAATGCTATCGATAACCGGCACGGCCACCAAGTCGTACTTCTCGATAACTTGCGCTACCTCTTCCACGGGTGTATCTACATGCACCGAGATGGGGTCTTTCTCCATTACGTGCTTCACCTTCGATACCGATGGCGAGGTAATCATCTTGGTGAGTGGGAACACACCGCGCAAGCGCTCATCGTCGTCCACCACATATACATAATATATCTCGTCCAGCTCGCCAGCTTGCATGCGCATCTCTTTCAAGCACTCGGGCATACTCCAGTTTTCGTTCACGGTCACCATCTCGGTACCCATCAAACCACCGGCAGTGTCTTCGTCGTACTTCAACAAATCCACAATATCGCCCGCCTGCTCAATGTCTTCGATGTGTGCAAGAATCTCTTCTTGCTTATCTTCGTCCAGCTCGCGCATCACGTCTACCGCATCGTCGGTATCCATGTAGTCCACGAATCGCTTCGCAATGGTTTCGGATGGAAGCGCTTCGAGCAGCTCCTTACGCGCATCTTCGTCGGCTTCTACCAACACGTCGGCCGCTGTCTCGTTGTCGAGCAAGCGGTATATGAAGCGTGCATCGTCCAAGTTGAGGTCGTTACACAACTCGGCAATATCTGCCGGGTGAAGGTCGACAAGCATCTCCTTCAGCTTATCGGCTTCTTTTTGCTCGATACACTGCTTTACGCTATCAAAGAATTCTTGTGTTAGTTCCATAACATATTGAGTTTTGAGTTATGAGTTGTGAGTTGTGAGTTTTGAGTTAATTCAGCACTCAGCACTCTCTTAGCAGTTATTTTTCGCCAACTCCTCCTCTACCATGTTCGTCAATTCGATGAATTGCTGAACGGATAGCTGCTCGGGGCGTTTGTCGAACAACGCATCTTGCGTTAATGAACAATCTTTTCCCAATATCGGTTTGATGGAGTTGCGAAGTGTTTTGCGACGTTGATTGAAGGTGGTTTTCACTACTTGCTTAAACAACGCTTCGTTGCATCCCAGCTGCGTGGTGTCATTGCGCGTCATGCGGATGACGGCGCTCTTCACTTTGGGTGGCGGGTTGAAGACGTGTTCGTGCACCGTGAAGAGGTATTCTACCTTATACCACGCTTGCATCAATACGCTAAGTATGCCATAGGTTTTGCTACCTGGACCTGCCGCCATACGCTCGGCCACCTCTTTCTGTATCATACCCGTGCAACAAGGTATCAGGTCTTTATTCTCCAACATCTTGAAGAATATCTGACTGGAGATGTTGTAGGGATAGTTACCGGTGAGCACAAAGGGTTTCCCATCGAATAGGCGGGTGAGATTCATCTTCAAGAAGTCGTCTTCGATGATGTTATCTTCCAGCTGTGGGAAAGCTTCGCGCAAGTAGGCAACCGACTCATAGTCAAGCTCGACCACCTTCAGCGGGCGTTGCTTTGGCAACAGATATTGCGTCAGCACACCCATACCTGGTCCTACCTCTAAAACAGGTAATTCGGGACAGGCATCTACCGTGTCGGCGATGTCTTGAGCTACTTTCAAATCTTTCAAGAAGTGCTGTCCAAGAAACTTTTTAGGCTTTACTAATCTCATTTATCAACTAATTTCGCTATTTTTGCAGCTGACAAAGATAATTCTTTTCATTAACAAAACGTAACAAATTCGCCAAAAATCAATGAATAAGCTATTAAAAAAGAGCTTTCAAGTAGTATTACCCTTTGCTTTAGGATGTTTTATCCTCTATTGGGTGTATCGCGATTTCGACTTTTCGCAAGTGCGCGATGTGCTGTTTCGGCAAATGCATTGGGGATGGATGGTGCTGTCGTTGGTGTTTGGCGTGCTTAGTCACGTCTTCCGCGGTTGGCGGTGGAAGCAGGCGTTGGAACCGCTGAACGAGCATCCCAAAAGTAGCAATTGCGTAGATGCTATCTTCTTGTCGTATGCCACCAATTTGGTGCTGCCGCGTGTGGGCGAGGTATCGCGTTGCGGCGTGTTGGCGAAATACGATAAGGTATCGTTTGGCAAGTCGCTTGGCACGGTGGTTACCGAACGATTGATAGACACGCTTTGCATAGGCGTCATTGCCGGTGTTACGTTGCTGTTGCAGATGCCTATCTTTACCACCTTTTTCCGCGAAACGGGTACTAAGATTCCTTCGGTGGACCACCTGCTGCATACGCCATGGTTCTACGTATCGTTGTTTTGCGTGTGCGGCTTTGTGTGGATTATCTATCGATTGCTGCGCATGCTATCGTTCTTCGAAAAGGTGAAGGGGTTTGCGCTAAACATTTGGCAAGGGATTATCTCGCTGAAGAGTGTTCGCAACATTCCGCTGTTTGTTGCCTACACGTTAGCTATTTGGGCGTGCTACTACTTGCATTTTTATTTAACCTTCTTTTGTTTTCCGTTTAGCGAACATTTAAGTTGGTTGGCGGGTTTAGTAATGTTTGTAGCAGGTACGGTGGCAGTGATTGTACCTACGCCCAACGGTGCAGGTCCTTGGCATTTTGCCGTTATCACCATGATGATGCTGTATGGCGTATCGCCCACCGATGCAGCCATCTTTACGCTGATTGTACATGGCATACAAACGTTGCTGGTGATTGTGCTTGGTTTGTGGGGGTGGATTCACTTGCAAGTAGTCAAGTAGGATAGTAGGGACGTAGCGTGCTGCGTCCGCACAAGTAGAAAACATAAATTATTAATATATTAACAAAATCAAAACTATGAGTACCATTAAAGATTTAGCGCCACAAAACGTGTGGAAGCATTTTTATTCGTTGACACAAATTCCTCGTCCATCCGGACAGATGGAACAGATTACAGCGTTCTTGGTAGATTTCGGCAAGAACTTAGGTTTAGAATCGTTCGTAGATGATGCCGGCAACGTAATTATCCGCAAGCCAGCTACGCCAGGTATGGAACAATGCAAAGGCGTGATTCTACAAGCTCACATGGATATGGTGCCACAAAAAAATAACGACACTGTACACAACTTTGCTACCGACCCTATCCAAACATACATCGATGGCGAATGGGTGAAAGCGAAGGGTACTACTCTCGGTGCAGACAACGGTATGGGCGTAGCTGCTATCATGGCTATCTTGGAAGATAACTCATTGAAGCACGGACCACTAGAAGCTTTGATTACCAAAGACGAAGAGACAGGTATGTATGGTGCTTTCGGTTTGAAACCGGGCGTACTACAAGGCGAAATTTTGCTTAACTTGGATTCGGAAGACGAAGGCGAATTGTACATTGGTTGCGCCGGTGGTTTGAACATTCAAGCTTTCTTGGAATATAAGGAAGAGGCAGCAGCCGAAGGTTTCGTTGCGCGCAAATTAACGTTGAAAGGATTGCGCGGTGGCCACTCAGGATTGGAAATCAACGAAGGACGCGGAAATGCCAACAAACTATTAGCTCGCGTGGTACACGATTTGCTGATTGAATTCGATTGCCAATTGGCTAAGTTCGAAGGCGGTAACATGCGCAACGCTATCCCACGCGAAGCAACTGCTGTATTGCTATTCAATCCGGAAGATATCGATGGTTTGAACGAATATATCCAAGAATACGAAGCACAAATCAATGCGGAATACGAAACCATTGAAAGCGACGTAATCTTGAAGATTGAAGATACCGACATGCCACAAACAATGGTACCGGAAGAGATTCAAGACAATCTTATCAACTTGCTGATGGCTATTCAAGATGGCGTGATGCGTATGATTCCTACCGTTCCCGACACGGTAGAAACATCGTCTAACCTGGCTATCGTAACCATTGGCGAAGGTAAAGCAGAGGTGCGTATCCTTGCACGTAGCTCGTGCGACACCATGAAGGATTTCTTAGCCGATAGCCTCATCGCATGCTTCTCATTAGCGGGCATGAAGGTGGAAACAAGCGGTGGATATTCAGGATGGCAACCAAACGTAAATTCGCCTATCTTGCATGCTATGAAGCAATCGTATAAAGAACAATTTGGAACAGAACCTGCCGTTAAGGTGATTCATGCTGGTTTGGAATGTGGCATCATTGGTGCTACCTATCCAGGATTAGACATGGTTTCGTTTGGTCCTACCTTGCGTTCACCACACTCGCCCGACGAACGTGTGCTAATACCAACCGTAAGCAAATTCTACGATTTCTTAATAGCAACGTTAGAAAAAACACCATTAAAATAACAAAATAACACGAGGAAGGCGATTTGCCTTCCTCTTTTTCTTGACCTATATCAAGAAAATCGACGAAAAAACGACTTTTCTCAAAAAAAGTATTGGTCACATTGAACAAACGCTCTACCTTTGCGTTGTAAAAAGAAGAAAGAAGCAACAAAAAAGTAAATATTCAGTTTTCATAGTATTAGTATTTTAAGGTTATTAAAGATTGTAAAAACGCAAAAACGAAACAGGCTTTTTACATAAAAAGGAAAGGGGAAGAGGGACTTCGTGATGAAGTTCCTCTTTTGTTTTATGAAAAATGTCGCATTCGTTTTGCGCTTCGCAATGTTTATAGTATCTTCGCAGAGGAAACTGAAAACTTTGATTTTATGACAAGAGTCTTGTTCATCATATTAGCAAACTTACTATTCATTACCCATGCTTATTCGCAAGCTAAAATGTCGATAGACAACGAAACTTTCGACTTTGGCGAAGTGGAATGGAAGCAGCCGGGAACAGCTCGTTTCAACATCACAAACACGGGCGACAAGCCACTTGTAATCAACGAGGTGATTCCCGATTGTGCGTGTAGTGTTGCACAATGGACAACAGCCGCTATTGCTCCCAACGATAAAGGAGTGATCGAAGTGGTGTTCGATGCAAAAGCATTGGGAAGTTTCCACAAATCGATAGCTATCCTATCGAATGCTGAAGCGTTGAAATACATCCACTTCAAAGGGAAAGTAGTAGAGAAACTAAAAGATTATTCAAAAACACATCCGTACGTCATTGATGGATTGCGTATAGACAAGCAAGAAATCGTATTCCACGATGCCACCAAAGGCGAACGACCAACGTTCGAAATGAGCATTGTAAACCAATCGAACAAAGCATACGAACCGGTTATTATGCACCTACCTGCTTATGTAGAAATGGAAGCTACTCCTTCACTGCTCGAACATGGCGATAGAGGACACATCACATTAACGCTCAACACGGAATTATTGAGCAATGTCGGCTTAAACGAATCGACCGTGTACCTTTCACGATTCACCGGCGACAAGGTGAGCGAAGAGAATGCTATACCATTGAGCGCTATTCTCCTACCCGATTTCTCTACGCTCTCGGAAACAGAGAAAAGCAAAGCGCCACGCTTGGAGATAAGCATGAAGAAGGGTAGCATCAGTCAAGCATTAGCTACTAAAGGAAGCGCCAAATGCGACATTACGCTGACCAATACTGGTGCATCGACGCTAAAAATTATGAACGTGCAAGTTATTGGAAGCGGTGCTACAGTTAGCTTGAAAAAGAGCACGCTACAACCCAAACAATCAGCACGTTTGCGCGTAACGCTGAACAAAAAGACATTGAACAAGCAAGAGAATCAGATAAAGGTATTGTTGATAACAAACAATCCGAACCAACCGAAAACTGAAATAAACATAAACTATTAGAATATATGTCTGACAATCATCACCATATGGAACATCCTGAAAACGACGAAGCCTACAAAGGGCTAACCGTTAATGCAGGAATAGAGCAACCAGCATCGGTAAATCCTTACTTAGTGAGACGCAAGAAACGCGAACTTACCGTACCCGATTATGTGGAAGGTATCGTAAAAGGCGACGTTACCATCTTGAGTCAAGCCGTTACGTTAGTGGAAAGTTTAAAACCCGAGCATCAAGCTATTGCACAAGAGGTTATCGAGAAATGTTTACCCTATAGCGGTGAATCTATTCGTATCGGCATCAGCGGTGTGCCAGGCGCAGGTAAAAGTACCTCTATCGACGCATTTGGTTTGCACGTATTGGATACCTATGGCGGTAAGTTGGCTGTATTAGCTATCGATCCAAGTAGCGAACGAAGCAAAGGAAGTATCTTGGGCGACAAGACACGCATGGAGAAGCTATCTGTTCATCCAAAATCGTTCATACGTCCTAGTCCATCAGCTGGTTCGCTTGGCGGCGTAGCGCGCAAAACACGCGAAACAATCATTCTTTGCGAAGCAGCTGGATTCGATAAGATATTCGTCGAAACCGTTGGTGTGGGACAAAGCGAAACGGCCGTACACTCAATGGTAGACTTCTTCCTATTGATTCAACTTGCCGGCACAGGCGATGAGCTACAAGGCATTAAACGTGGTATCATGGAGATGGCCGATGGCATTGTGATAAACAAAGCAGATGGCGACAACCTTGAGCGTGCAAAACTCGCGGCAACACAATTCAAGAATGCACTACACCTCTTCCCAGCTCCCGATAGTGGTTGGAATCCGCAAGTACTCACCTACTCTGGCTTCTACAATATTGGCGTGAAAGAGATTTGGGATATGGTGTATAGCTACATGGATTTCGTAAAGAAGAATGGTTACTTCGACTATCGAAGAAACGAACAAAGCAAGTATTGGATGTACGAAAGCATCAACGAGCAACTGCAACAAAGCTTCTACCAAAATCCAAAGATAGAAGCATTGCTTGCACAGAAAGAAGCACAAGTATTGAATGGCAACTTAACTTCGTTTATTGCCGCCAAAAACTTGCTCGACACCTATTTTGACGACTTAAAAAAATAACATAATAGACTATTACCATGGAAATACCAGCTAATTACATCAAACGCATTGAAATTCATGGATTGTGGCAACGCTACAACATAGTATGGAATCTGGAACCCGACGTAAATATTCTTTCTGGTATAAACGGTGGCGGTAAAAGTACGATTCTTAACCGCTCGGTAAACTACCTTGAGCAGACTTCAGGAAAGGTGAAAAGCGATGAAAAACAGGGAGTAAAAGTAATTTTCGACAATCCGGAAGCTACCTATATTCCGTTCGATGTAATTCGCAGCTACGACCGCCCATTGGTAATGGGTGATTTCACCGCACGAATGGCCGATCCAAACGTAAAATCGGAATTGGATTGGCAACTATACTTGCTTCAACGCCGATACTTGGATTATCAAGTAAACATTGGCAATCAAATGATTGACATGTTGAATGGCGATGAAGAGCAACGCGAAAAAGCAGCAAGTTTATCCATCCCCAAACGCAAGTTTCAAGATATGATGGACGAGTTATTTGCTTATACACACAAGAAAATAGACCGAAAAAGTAACGAGATATTCTTCTATCAAGACGACGAAAAGCTATCGCCATACAAACTATCGTCGGGCGAAAAACAGATGCTCGTTATCTTACTCACAGCTTTGGTGCGCAATGGCGAACGAAGCGTTCTATTCATGGACGAACCAGAAGCATCACTACACATTGAATGGCAACAAAAACTGATTGCCATGATACGCAACCTTAATCCTGATATGCAACTGATTCTTACCACCCACTCGCCAGCTATGATTATGGAAGGTTGGATGGAAGATGTAACCGAGATAAGCGAAATTACAAGCAGCATCGACCATGAGTAAATCGCTGAAACACAATCTCACATCGGCTTATTTGGGAGCAGCTGACAAGCTATCGCCAAAGAAGCATCGACGACGCATCATAGCTTACGTGGAAAGCTACGATGACATCGCGTTTTGGCGAACATTGCTATTCGAACACGAAAACGAAGAGCGATACTTCCAGATAATGCTACCATCGAACCGCTCACTGACAAAGGGGAAAAAGATGGTGCTAATGAATGCTTTAAGCAATAAAGGATTGGGCGAGAATTTGATTGCATGCGTGGATAGCGATTACGACTATTTGCTGCAACAAACCACCAAGCAATCTAGGCAAATAAACAACAATCCGTTTGTATTGCAAACCTATACATACGCCATTGAAAACTTTCAATGCTATGCCGAATCGTTACACGAAGTGTGTGTGCAAGCAACGTTGAACGACCGACAAATTCTTGATTTTCCGGCATTCATGCGCGATTTTTCACGAATCACCTATCCGCTTTTCCTTTGGCATATTTGGTTTATAAAGAATGGACAAGCCGAATTATTTCCTATTCAGCATTTGGCGGATTGTACATCTATTCACGAAATAGATATATACAATCCATTGCCAACACTTCAAAGCATTGAACGACGAGTTAAAAACAAGATATCCAAATTCCAAAGACGATACTACAAGCAAATGGACGAGGTGGATGCATTGGGTAAAGAGTTAGAACCATTAGGATTAAACCCAGATACTACCTACCTCTACATGCAAGGGCATCACATCTTTGAAAATATCGTTTTAAAACTTATCACGCCTGTTTGCACAAACTTACGAAGAGAAAGAGAAAGGCAAATAAAACAGCTATCTGTGCATCAGCAACAATTGCAAAACGAATTGAGTTGCTACGAGAATAGTTTGGCAAACATAAAGCTAATGCTGAAAAAGAACGATGACTTTAAAAAGCTACCCCATTATCAACAAATTCAAAAAGATATTGAAGCTTTATTAAAGAAACATTAAACAAGCTCTCTATTTTAAGAGATTTATGTATATTTGCCCCTTAATTAAGGAAATAGCGACTGAAGTTATTAACAAAACCGATAACTTTTCCACCGATTTGCTAAACTTCGCCCTATTTCGCAAGCTAAAATAAAAGATATTTGTTTACTTCGCCGGAGAATTAACTTACTGACGTATGGGAAAAATTATTGCTTTAGCGAATCAAAAAGGAGGCGTAGGAAAAACAACAACCTCCATAAACTTGGCCGCATCGTTGGCCACGTTGGAGAAGCGTGTGCTATTGGTAGATGCCGATCCGCAAGCAAATGCATCGAGCGGATTGGGTATAGACATTAAGCAAGCAGAGCACACGATATACGAATGTCTGATAGATAAATGCGAACCTAAACTGGCATTGCAAGACACAGAATTGGACACACTAAAAGTGATACCAAGCCACATAAATCTTGTTGGCGCAGAGATAGAGATGCTAAACTTGAAAGGACGCGAAAAGATTATGAAGGAGGTTCTTTCAGGATTACGCGATGAGTTTGACTACATCTTAATAGACTGTTCGCCATCGTTAGGATTGATTACCGTAAATGCGCTGACTGCAGCCGACAGTGTAATCATACCCGTGCAAGCTGAATACTTTGCATTGGAAGGTATCAGCAAATTGCTGAACACCATAAAGATAATCAAGAGCAAACTGAATCCAGGATTGGAGATTGAAGGATTCTTGCTGACGATGTTCGATGCACGCTTACGACAAGCAAATCAAATATACGATGAGGTGAAAAGACACTTCCAAGAGTTGGTATTCAACACCGTGATTCAACGCAACGTAAAACTGAGCGAAGCGCCAAGTCATGGATTACCCGCAATATTGTACGATGCCGACTCGAACGGAGCACGTAACCACATGGCACTTGCCAAAGAATTAATAAACCGTAATGCATAATTTATGAAAAGAAACGCATTAGGACGAGGATTGAATGCTTTGTTGGCGATGGACGAAATTCAAACAGAGGGTTCGTCATCAATCAACGAAATAGAGTTGAGCAAGATTGTTGCCAATCCTAACCAACCAAGACGTGAATTCGATACAGTGGCCTTACAAGAATTGGCCGACTCGATAGCTGAAATAGGTATTATTCAACCTATTACTTTGCGCAAGATCTCTGACAATGAATATCAAATCATTGCTGGAGAACGACGTTTCCGTGCATCACAATTAGCGAAACTCAACACTATTCCAGCATACATCCGCACAGCAGATGATGAGAATGTAATGGAGATGGCGTTGATTGAAAACATCCAACGCGAAGATTTGAATGCAGTGGAAATAGCGCTTGCTTATCAACATCTGCTGGAAGAATACAACTTGACACAAGAACGTTTGAGCGAACGAGTAGGTAAAAAGCGTACAACAATTGCCAACTACTTGCGCTTATTAAAGCTACCGGCACCTATACAAATGGCTTTGCAAAAGAAGCAAATTGATATGGGACATGCACGCACCTTATTGACGCTGGACGATCCAAAACTACAAGTTAAATTGTTCGACGAAATTGTTGAGCATGGTTATTCCGTGAGAAAAGTAGAGGAACTGGTGAAGCAATATGCCGAAGGCGGAAAACCACAAGAACAGACTACGCAAAAAGTAAAGAAATCATCGAAAGAGTATAACCTATTAAAAAAACAGTTAACACAATTCTTCGGAACAAAAGTACAATTCACTTGTAGCGAAAACGGTAAGGGAAAGATAAGCATCCCCTTTAATAACGAAGAAGAATTGGAACGAATCATTGGCATATTTGATTCAATGAAGTAAGTAAATGAGCAATAAACAATACATATACAGATTATTCCTATTGCTGATAATAACCTTGATGCAAGGATTCACTACCGACGCGTATAGCCAAGAACGTTCGCGAGCGGAAGCAAAACGCATGAACCTGTTGGTACAAGACAGCATCAAGCAAGACACTATTGCAACAGCACTCAACACTCAGCACTCAACACTCGCAACAGATAGCATTGCTGCCGAAAACAAACGCAAGCTAATGGAAATGACTACACCACCCAGCATCGAGGTAGAGTCTATTCCAAACGATAGTTTGCAAAAAGCCATCAACCCAGTTGTTTGGAAACCAGATCCAACAAAAGCTACATGGTTGGCTTTGATTATTCCCGGTGGCGGACAAATATACAACAAAAAATATTGGAAACTACCCATCATTTATGGTGGATTTGCAGGTTGTGCGTACGCGCTTACATGGAATGGAAATATGTATCGCGACTACTCTAATGCCTATAAAGATGCAGTAAACAACCGATGGGATGCAACCTCCATCACCGACCTGATTCCTGCCGGATACTTGAATCGTGTATCCAAAACGCAACTGACCGAAATGATTCGCAAGCGCAAGGACACCTACCGTCGCTATCGCGACTTAAGCATCTTTGCATTTATCGGCGTTTATCTCATCTCCGTTGTAGATGCATACGTCGATGCTGAATTGTCTAATTTTGATATCGGTCCGGACTTGAGTATGCGCATCGAACCAGCTGTTATCAACACATCGGCGCCATCCCTATCAAAGCGAAATGTTGGAGTGCAATGTAGCTTCTGTTTTTAATACCTAAGGAAAAACCAATATGAACAAACTAATCGCCCTACTCACCATTATACTATGTTGCAATCTTCCTATCAGTGCTCAAGAAAGTGAAGAGATGCCATTAGGAATGACTATGCCTATCGATAGTCTACTGAATGAATGGAAGACAAGGACCAACTTAATATACGACACGGATTGTACAAATTCGGCAGTTATCCCCCAATTCAGTGACTCTATTTATATCGATAGATTGCAACGCATGCCAACGATTATGGAGATGCCTTACAATGCCATAGTGCGTGAATATATCGACCGCTATGCCGTAAAGTTACGCAATCAAGTATCTGTAATGTTGGCCGCCAACAATTTCTACATGCCTCTATTCGAAGAGGCGCTCGATGCTTACGACCTTCCGCTCGAGTTGAAATATCTCCCCATCATTGAATCGGCTTTGAAACCAACTGCACGTTCACGCGCCGGAGCATTAGGATTATGGCAATTCATGCTAAAGACTGGACGACTCTACGGATTAGAAAGCAATAGTCTGGTAGATGACCGCCTCGACCCGATAAAAGCTACATGGGCTGCTGCACGATATTTAAGAGAAATGTACGATATTTATCAAGATTGGCATTTGGTTATCGCAGCTTATAATTGTGGCCCAGGCAATGTGAACAAAGCTATTCGCCGAGCAGGAGGAGCAACCGACTATTGGAGCATCTACAACTACCTTCCACGCGAAACACGCGGATATGTTCCTGCCTTCATCGCAGCAAACTACATTATGACCTACTATTGTCATCACAACATCTGCCCGATGAATACAGAAATCATTCCGCCTACAGACACGCTACAAATCAGCCGAGAACTTCATTTACAACAAGTGGCCGATGTGTGCGACATTACCATAGACGAACTAAAAAGTTTGAATCCACAATACAAGCGAAACATTATTCCTGGCAATACCAAGCCATACACCTTGCGACTACCCCAAACAAAAATCGCTACATTCATAGACAATCAAGATACTATCTATAATCACCGTGCTGCGGAGCTATTCAAAAATCGCAAAACTGTAGCCGTAAGCAATAAGATTACGCCAACGGTAGGTAAAGGAACTTTAAGTTACCATACTATACGTAGTGGAGAAACGCTTTCGACAATCGCCCAAAGATATGGAGTAAAAGTATCGCAACTAAAAGATTGGAACGGCCTATCGAGCAATCGCATCAGAGCTGGTAAGAAATTGAAGATTTACAAATAAAACGTGAGCCTCTTATGAACGACAGCATAAAAGAAATGAACGAAGAAGCAATGATTGAACAGGAGTTTCAAAGTTTGCTTAACGACTATCTGAAAACCAAACATCGCAAGCGAGTTGAAATCATTACCAAAGCTTTCAACTTTGCAAACCAAGCGCATAAAGGTATCAGACGCCGTTCGGGAGAACCTTATATCATGCATCCACTAGCTGTAGCTAAGATTGTTTGCAACGAAATCGGATTGGGTTCTACGTCTATCTGTTCGGCTTTATTGCACGATGTTGTCGAAGACACCGACTATACCGTTGAAGATATTGAGAACATCTTCGGTCCTAAGATTGCACAAATTGTCGATGGATTGACTAAAATCTCGGGTGGTATTTTCGGCGATAGAGCTTCTGCACAAGCAGAGAACTTCAAGAAATTGCTGCTAACCATGAGCGACGACATCCGTGTGATTTTGATTAAAATTGCCGACCGTCTGCACAACATGCGTACATTGGGTTCAATGCTTCCAAACAAGCAATACAAGATTGCCGGTGAGACATTATATATATATGCGCCACTTGCCAATCGTTTAGGATTGTATAAAATAAAAACAGAACTCGAAAACTTAAGTTTCAAATACGAGCACCCCGAGAAATACAAGGAGATAGAAAAGAAACTATCGGCTACTGCTTCCGAACGTGAAAAGGTGTTTGCCGATTTCACCGCACCTATCCGCGAACGGTTGGACAAGATGGGAATGAAGTATCGCATCTTAGCGCGTGTAAAGTCCATCTACTCCATTTGGAACAAGATGCAAACGAAACATGTTCCGTTCGAGGAAGTGTACGACCTGCTCGCCGTCAGAATTATCTTTGAACCGCGTAATAAAGAGGAGGAACTGAACGATTGTTTCAGCATATATGTCGCAATTTCTCAGATATACAAACCACATCCCGACCGACTGCGCGACTGGGTAAATCATCCCAAAGCAAATGGTTATCAAGCATTGCACGTTACACTAATGAACAGCAACGGACAATGGATTGAGGTGCAGATTCGTAGCGAGCGCATGAACGACGTTGCCGAGCAAGGATTTGCCGCCCACTGGAAGTATAAAGAGGGAGGTGGTAGCGAAGACGAAGGCGAATTGGAAAAGTGGTTAAGTACTATCAAGGAGATTCTTGATGACCCACAACCAGATGCTATGGATTTCTTGGATACAATTAAACTGAATCTGTTTGCATCCGAGATTTTCGTTTTCACGCCAAAAGGCGAGATTAAAACCATGCCACAAAACAGTACGGCATTGGACTTCGCATTTTCACTACATACCGATATTGGTAGCCATTGCATTGGCGCAAAGGTGAATCACAAGCTTGTCCCCCTGAGCCATAAGCTACAAAGTGGCGACCAAGTAGAGATTTTAACTTCGAAAGCACAACGCATCCAACCCGAATGGGAATCGTATGTCACTACAGCTAAGGCACGTGCAAAGATTGCATCTATCCTACGCAAAGAGCAAAAGAACCACCAAAAGAAGGGCGAAAAGCTATTGGAAGAGTTCTTGGAGAAAGCAGGCTTTAAGATGAACGACGAAAACGTTGAGAAAATCGTTAAGCTTCATGGCATGAGCACGCCCGAAGAGTTGTTTACTGCTATCAGCTATCACCGCATCACGTTAGGCGAAAGCGAGAAGAACTTATTGAAAAATAAGCAATCTACAAGTTGGAAAAAACTCTTGTCCTTCCCATTCGTGAGCAAAACAAGCGAAAAACAAGCAACCGAAACACAGCCTAAAGAGAAAATCAACACCAAGCAGATTCTAAAACTTACAGAAAAGAATATAACCCAATATAAAATGGCCACTTGTTGCCATCCTATTCCGGGTGATGATGTATTAGGTTATATAGACGAATCTGGCGAACTCACCATACACAAGCGTCAATGTCCTGTTGCAGCTCGCTTAAAGAGTAGCTATGGCAATCGCATTGTTGCTACTCAATGGGAAACCCGCAAAGAAAAAGAGTTCTTGGTAAACATCTATTTGCGTGGTATTGATAGTGTTGGTTTGTTAAACGAGGTAACGCGCGTCATTTCCCACCAAATGGAAGTAAACATCCGCAAACTATCTATTGAGTCGAACGATGGTATTTTCGAGGGAAACATCCAACTTTATGTACACGATGTAGAAGACGTTCGTAGCCTTACGAATGAATTGAAGAAGATTAAGAATATTAAGGAAGTGACGCGTATTGAGAATTAGTGACTTATGATTTATGAATTAGGAATTAGGGAAGTAATTTTTAATTCTCAACTCTCAATTCTCAATTCCTCCATCTGAGTGTATGTAAACGCATCAAGTGCTTGTTTCATATCCATCAGTTCTTGACGGATTTGTTTTAGACGACTGACAACCTCAAAGTTCTTGTCTGTTTTCTCTTTATTCACAGCCAAGCGACTTTTTGCGCCTTTCAAAGTCATACCTTTTTCCTTCACCAAATGGTAGATTAGTTTCAGCAAGTCAATATCCTTTTGGGTATATTGTCTCACCCCCCTACCTGCCTTTCGAGGAGCTAGTTGTTCAAACTCCTTTTCCCAATAGCGCAAGGTAGATTCGTTTACGCCCGGCCCCAACATGGCCGCTACTTCGTGTATGCTATAGTATAACTTCATTGTCCTAATCCATCATTTTACCGTGATTTTCTGCCATCTGAATCATGCGGTCATAATCTTCAGCACTCAAGTCTTTGAAATAAAAGTTCACCGGATTCACTACACGTCCATCCTTGTGCACTTCGTAATGTAAGTGTGGTCCCGAACTTTTTCCTGTGTTTCCCACTCCACCAATCACCTCGCCACGCACCACTCGTTTTCCGCGTTGTGTACGAAATTCCTTTAAGTGAGCATACAACGTTTGGTAGCCAAATCCGTGATCTATCACAATGGTATTGCCATATCCCGTTTGCCAACCCATTTTCACCACCACGCCATCGCCCGTAGCATAGATATCCGTTCCCGTTGGTGCCGAGAAGTCCATACCTTCGTGGAAGCGAGTAGTGCCATAGATAGGGTCTATACGCATGCCATATCCCGAAGCCATACGTTTCAAGTCCTTATTGGCCACGGGTTGTATAGCAGGTATGCACTTCAGCATCTCCTCTTGGTTGCGACACATCTCTACCACCTGGTCGAACGAAGTAGATTGCAGATACAATTGTTTATCCAGCACATCCAGTTTTCGGGTTGTTTCTATCACCATTTCGGCATTGGCCATATCTTTTAAATCATCATAGCGATTGGTACCTAAGTAGCCTGAATTACGAATTTCAGCCGATACCGGTTCGCCTTGAAACACCACACGGTACAGGTTATCATCACGTTCGCCTATATCTTGCAGCACCTCCATAGATTGGTCCAATCTGGCCGACAGCAATTTATATTGTGCCAACAAGCGTGCATTTTCTTGACGGAGCTCTTTTTCAGACGGATAGCCAAAAAGGATTAAGGCAAGCAAAAAGCATACCAACCCGACAAAAAGCAACCAAAAACCACGACGCAAAACAATCCTTATCCGTTGACGCACAGTGGGATAAATACGGTCGTAACGGTGAGTTTTTGTATTATATACATAATAAACTTTGCGCATTCTTATAAATATTTCGTGTTTTGATGGGACAAAAATAATAAAAACCCACTATCTTTGTACCGTTTTTTGAATTATTTAGTAAAAAGCTATGTTAACAGCGAATGAAATTAGAGACTCTTTCAAGAGTTTTTTCGAGAGCAAAGGACATCAAATCGTGCCTTCAGCACCAATGGTTATCAAGGATGACCCTACTTTGATGTTTACCAATGCAGGCATGAATCAGTTTAAAGACATTATCTTGGGTAATCAACCCATTAAATATGCGCGTGTTGCCGACTCGCAAAAGTGTTTGCGCGTAAGCGGTAAGCATAACGACTTGGAAGAGGTAGGTCATGATACTTACCACCACACCATGTTCGAAATGCTTGGCAACTGGTCGTTTGGCGATTACTTCAAGGAAGAAGCCATCTGTTGGGCTTGGGAATATTTGGTGGATGTATTGAAACTGAATCCCGAGAATTTGTATGCAACCGTCTTCGAAGGTAGCCCTGAAGAGGGATTGAGCAGAGACGATGAAGCCGCTTCTTTCTGGGAAAAGTTCCTACCGAAAGACCATATTATCAATGGTAACAAGAAAGACAACTTCTGGGAAATGGGCGATACAGGTCCTTGCGGCCCATGCTCGGAAATACATATCGACCTTCGTACCGCAGAAGAAAAAGCAAAAGTACCTGGCAACCAAATGGTAAACAAAGATCACCCACAAGTGATTGAGATTTGGAACTTGGTATTTATGCAATACAACCGCAAGGCAGATGGTAGTCTTGAGGGACTTCCAGCTAAGGTTATTGATACCGGTATGGGATTCGAACGCCTCTGTATGGCTTTACAAGGTAAGACATCGAACTACGACACCGATGTGTTCCAACCTATGATTAAAGCAATTGCCGCTATGGCCGGTGTGAACTATGGCGACGACAAGCAAAAGGATATTGCTATGCGCGTAATTGCCGACCACATCCGCACCATTGCCTTCTCTATCACCGACGGCCAATTGCCAAGCAATGCAAAAGCCGGTTACGTTATCCGTCGTATCCTCCGTCGTGCGGTTCGCTATGGATATACTTTCTTAGGCCAAAAGCAAGCCTTCATGTACAAGCTATTGCCTACCCTTATCGAGAACATGGGTGGTGCATATCCTGAATTGAATGCACAAAAGGAACTCATCAGCAAGGTGATGAAGGAAGAGGAAGATTCATTCCTCCGCACATTGGAAACAGGTATCCGCTTGCTCGACAAGACAATGAGCGAAGCCAAAGCACAAGGCAAGAGCGAAATCAGCGGTAAAGACACCTTTACGCTTTACGATACATTCGGTTTCCCACTCGACTTGACCGAACTTATCCTTCGTGAAAGCGGTATGACCGCCGACATCAAGGGTTTTGAAGCCGAGATGCAACAACAAAAGCAACGTGCACGCAATGCAGCTGCCGTAGAAACTGGCGACTGGATTACATTGAACGAAGGCACTACCGAGTTTGTTGGTTACGACTATACCGAATACGAAACAAGCATCCTTCGCTATCGTCAAGTGAAACAAAAGAACCAAACACTCTATCAAATCGTACTCGATAAGACTCCTTTCTATGCCGAAAGTGGTGGTCAGGTAGGCGATACCGGTGTATTGGTAAACGAATTCGAAACCATCGAAATTATTGATACTAAGAAGGAAAACAACCTTCCTATCCACATTGCGAAGAAGTTGCCCGAACACCTCGAGGCACCAATGATGGCATGTGTAGATACCGATAAACGAGCAGCATGTGCCGCCAACCACTCATGTACTCACTTATTGGACAACGCCTTGCGCGAAATTCTTGGCGAGCACGTTGAGCAAAAAGGTTCGTTGGTATCGGCCGATTCACTTCGTTTCGACTTCTCACACTTCCAAAAGGTGACCGACGAAGAGATTCGCAAGGTAGAACACTTGGTAAATGCCAAGATTCGCGAAAACATTGCTTTGCAAGAGTATCGCAATATTCCTATCGAAGAGGCTAAGGAGTTGGGCGCTATTGCCTTGTTTGGCGAAAAGTATGGCGACCATGTTCGCGTTATCCAATTCGGCAAGTCAATCGAATTCTGTGGAGGTACACACGTTGCCTCTACCGGTCATATCGGTATGATGAAGATTGTTAGCGAAAGCTCGGTAGCAGCTGGCGTTCGTCGTATCGAAGCCTATACCGGTGCTCGTGTAGAGGAGATGCTCGATGCATTCCAAGACACAATGCGCGATTTGAAGGCACTCTTCAACAATGCTCCCGACTTGTCTGCCGCTATTCGCAAGCACATCGAAGAGAATGCAGGCTTGAAGAAGCAAGTAGAAGAGTTTATGAAGGAGAAGGAAGGACAATTCAAAGCCAAATTGCTCGAAAGCATTAAGGAGGTAAATGGCGTGAAACTGATTAAGTTCTGCGCACCAATGCCTGCCGAAGCCATTAAGAACATAGCTTTCCAACTTCGTGGTGAGATTACCGAAAACCTCTGCTTCGTAGCCGGTAGCGTTCACGAAGGCAAGCCTATGCTGACCGTTATGTTGAGCGACAACCTCGTAGCCAACGGACTGAAAGCAGGCATGTTGGTGAAGGAAGCCGCTAAGTTGATTCAAGGTGGAGGTGGTGGTCAACCTCACTTCGCAACTGCCGGTGGTAAGAATCCCGATGGCTTGCAAGCTGCCGTAGATAAGGTAGTAGAGTTGGCTGGAATCTAAGAATCAAGACACTCCTATTTTATACACCCTTAGTGGACATCCACTAAGGGTTTTTATTTGCCGCTCGCTAAGGATTATTTTGTATGCATTTTTCCAAAACAAAACAAACTTGGAATATCTACAAACTAAACACGTGTTTTTCACGTTATTATAATTTCCGTGAGTTTCCCTATTAGGAAACGCTCGTTTCCTTGCGAGGGAACGCTCGTTTCCTCGTTAGGGAACGGCCGTTTCCTCGCGTGGAAACTGAGCATAACATTAGGGCATAGCGCATTTTGTTAAGATGTTTTCAATAGATATACAAAGAGATTTGTTTCTTTGAAAAGAAAAAGTTAATTTTGCGTGTTATTGTATTACACCTTAACTATATATTTAATATGAGTAGCTTTGTTGAAAGATTAAAAAGTGAATTTAAAGAGGCGAAGAAACTTAGTTGGTGGTCGTCGTGGGCAGGCGTGTTTATTGGTTGCACACTGATGTGCGCCGGTTTTGTCTATTTTATCAATCCTTATAACATTGTGCCTGGTGGTGTATATGGCGCAAGCATTGTGCTTCACAACCTGTTTCCCGCCATACAGGTAGGTACGTTTGGCTACTTCTTCGACATTCCGTTGCTCATTCTTTCGGTAGTACTGTTGGGAGCTAAGCTGGGTGCACGCACCATTGTTGCTGCTATGAGTACGCCGTTGATTATGAACATACTATCTGTCGTTTCCTACCCCACTACAGAAGCACTTCAAGCGCTCGACCCTTCGTTGTTGCTTGGCGGTTGCATTGACATGAGCAATCACTTGATGCTTACCACCTTGATGGGTGGTGTGCTGATAGGCATTGGGTGTGGCATTGTGGTGAAGAACGATGCTACTACCGGTGGTAGTGATATTGTAGCCATGATTATGCAGAAATATACGCACATCCGTTTCTCGAATGGCGTGTTACTGGTCGATGCCTTGGTGGTATTGTTCGGCTTGCTGGTAATTGGTTTCGGTATTGGTGGCGATGCAGGCACACTTCAGCAACCCTCTTGGCACTTGTCGTTCTACTCATTGATAGCCATCTTTGTTAGTTCGCGCGTATTGGCCTACGTTATCAATGGTGCCAAGGACGACAAGATAATCTTCGTAATCAGCGACCATGAGATGCGCGATTTGCACAACTTTATCTTGAAGGAGTTGGAACGAACAGCTACCCGCATCAAGAGTAGCGGGCTATATAGTAATAATGAAAAGGAGATGCTCTTCATTGTGGTGAACCGCCGCGAAGCGAACATCATTAAGCACATTATTAAGGAGGTTGACCCACGCGCATTTGTTGTAATGACCGATGCATACGAAACGTATGGAGAGGGTTGGAAGCCATTGCCTTCGGCCAACGAGATACAACCCGAGTAACGATTATTCGGTTTGCTCTTGCGGATAGTTTACAAGGTATAGCGTACCCGTGGCACGGGTAAATGCCGTATAAAGCCAACGGAAATAGTCGGGCGACAGGTATTCATCGCTCATGTAGCCTTGGTCGATGAATACATTTTTCCATTGTCCACCTTGCGCTTTATGGCAAGTAACGGCATAGGCATACTTCACTTGCAAGGCATTGTAGTAGGGGTCGGCCTTCATTTTCTTCATCCGCTCACGCTTCAACGGGATGTCGGCATAATCTTCCAACACGGCATTGAACAACCTATCGGCATCGGCACGTGTCAACGCCGGCGATTCGCTTTGCAAGGTATCGAGCAAGAGGTTGGCATCCAATTCGTAATTGTCCTGATCGGGGAATGTTAAGGTTACATCCACAAAGCGGAAGCCGTATAACTCGCTTTGACGCCTTACACGCTGAACAACGGCCAACTCGCCATTGGCAATGAAATCCATATCCTTCTCTTGCTCTGTCCAATAATAGTTATTCTTGGCTATCATAAGCAAATCGCCATTGTTCAGTTCGTCTTCGCGCCATAGGATACGCGAACGGATGCCATTGTTATAGATGTTTGCGCGTTTGTTCGAGCGACACACCACAATGGTTTCTTCTAGGCCGTCGTTATCGTAGCACGCTTCCAACGCTTCCATCAATTCATTTCCCGGCACCACCTTCACATCGGGGAAACCCGTAATCCGTATCTTTGGCAATGAGTAGCATTCGTCTTGTACCAATAGTTTGCGCAAAGCGGTGGCATTCCACAAGATGCCTGACGATTCGGCTTGGCGAACAACCTGTGTAAGATTGGCTTCCATCACTTCCAAGCCATAGCCGGCAAGCATCATAGCGCTCAGTGCCGGACTCTGCTCTTCGCCCACGGGAGGTAACTGAGCCGTATCGCCCAATATCAACAAGCGACAACCCTCGCCCGAATAGACATATTGAATCAAATCGTCCAGCAAGCGGCCACTTCCAAACATGCTACCCGATAATCCTTCGTTCGAAATCATGGATGCTTCATCTACCAAGAACAGGGTATGCTTGTTCAAGTTATCACAAATAGAAAAACTTGCCGATTCGTCGGCAAAACTCTTCTGCCGATAAATCTTCTTATGTATGGTAAAAGCCGGATGGTTGGCATAGGAAGAAAGAACCTTGGCGGCTCTTCCCGTTGGCGCCAACAAAATGGTCTTTTGCTTCAGCATATCCAACGTTTTCACCAAAGCACCCACCAACGAAGTTTTTCCCGTACCGGCATAACCACGCAACAAAAAAAGCAAGTCGCTTTTGGGAGACAACAAGAATGTTGCCAACATTTTTATCACAAAATCTTGCTCTTTTGTTGGTTGGAAATGAAAAATTTCCTTAATTTGCCTTTCTAAATAGTTATTTATCATTTTTAAGCGATAAAAAAATGAGAGGAAACATCATTTTTTAATTAATTTCTCTTATTTTTGCGGTGCGAATATAATAACAAAAAAAACATAACCATCATGAAAACTGTATTTAATGTAATTTTAGGCGTTTGTGCGTTAGTATTAGCCTACGTTTGCTATGCCAGCATCATGGCTCCAATCAACTTTGAGAAAGAAAAAACACACAGAGACAATGCTGTTATTGCTCGTTTGATTGACATTCGTAAGGCTCAAAACGAATATCGTACTTTGCACAACCAACAATTCACTAACAACTTCGACACTTTGATCGACTTCGTTAAGAACGGCAAGATGCCTTTCGTGTTCAAACAAGGTGAATTGAACGACGAACAACTTGAAGAAGGCTTGACAGAAAAGAAGGCCGTTAGAATCATTGAAAAAGCTAAGAAAACTAAGAACTACGCTGAAGTAAAGAAGTGGGGATTGGAAAACTTCGTTCGCGACACTATGTGGGTTGCTGTAATCGACACTATCTTCCCTAAGGGCTTCATCGCAGACTCTTTGAGATACATCCCATTCGGTAACGGTGCTCAATTCGAAATGGCTACTCGTAACGATACAGCTAAGTCGGGTGCTCCTTTCTGCTTGCTCGAAGTTAAGGCTCCTTACGATGTATATTTGAACGGCTTGGACAAGCAAGAAATTGCTAACTTGAAAGATATGCAAACCAAGTTGAACAGATATGTTGGTTTGAAGATTGGTGACCTTGAAGTTGCTAACAACAACGCAGGTAACTGGGAATAATCTCACCCTACATGTATGACAGGAAACACTGATTTTAGTAAATCGGAACAATATACATTATCCATCCGTCTTAGTACGGATGGATTTTCTTTTTCCGTATTTAACCCTCACAACAATGCAGAAACATTGATAAGCGATTATCCCATCGACGAAAGCTTGTCACTAACTGCCAACCTGAAGAATGCATTCAACGACACCGAATGCTTGCAACATAACTACCTTAGGGTAAACATCCTAATGGCAGGACAGAGGGTTACATACATGCCTCTTGAACTGTTCGAAGACGAACAAGCCGAAGAGATATTCTACTACAACCACCCCAAACAAGCCAACGAAACAATACTCTACAACATCTTGAGCAATAACAACCTCGTTGTTTTGTTCAGCATCGACAAAAGCACCAAGAACTTCTTGACCGAGCGTTTTCCCAACGCAAAGTTCTTTGCACAAAGCACACCACTTATCGACTTCTTTTCCACCAAAAGCAGACTAGGCAACTGCCGAAAGCTTTATGCACACCTACGAAAAGAGGGCATGGAACTCTTTGCTTACGAACGAGGCAGAATATTACTTGCAAACTCATTCCCCTGTAAAGAAACAGCCGACCAAGTATATTACCTATTATATATATGGAAACAGTTGGGCTTTGAGCAAGAGCGCGACGAACTGCACTTAACAGGCAAGTTCTTAGCCAAAGAAGCTCTTATGCAAGAGTTGCAAAAATACATCAAGCAAGTATTCATCATGAATCCTGCTACAAATTTAGACTTCCAAGCCATCACATCATGCGAGTAATTAGCGGAATATACAAACGTCGTCGTTTCGATGTGCCCCATAGCTTCAAAGCACGTCCCACCACCGACTTCGCCAAAGAGAATCTATTCAACGTACTCTCCAACCAAATAGATTTTGAAGAAGGCGTATATGCCTTAGACCTCTTTGCAGGAACCGGTAGCATCAGCATCGAGTTGGTTTCGAGAGGATGCGAGCAGATAATCAGTGTGGAAAAAGACCGCGACCACTATGCATTCATCTGCAAAATAATGAAAGAAGTTAAAACCGACCGCTGCATACCTATCCGTGGAGATGTGTTCAAGTACATTGCCGGCTGTAGAGAAAAGTTCGACTTTATCTTTGCCGACCCTCCTTACGAACTACCCAATTTGGAAACGCTACCCGACTTGATATTCGAAAAAGAACTACTAAAGGAAGGGGGAATTTTTGTATTGGAACATGGCAAGAAGAATAACTTCGAAGCACACCCAAAGTTTGTTGAACGCCGAGCTTATGGTAGTGTAAACTTCTCCTTCTTTGAACTATAATAGAGGAGATAGCAAGCGAACTACACTCTCCACAAACTTGCTATACCATGGTCGTTTTTTCCACTGCTTCAATGTAATTTGCGTACATTCATGCTGATCGACAAGGAATATTTCGCACATTTTCATGGCCGTTTCCTCGTCATAGATAAATGCATTTGCCTCAAAGTTATGCTCAAAACTACGGAAGTCAATATTCGTAGAGCCTACGGAGGATAGCATATCATCGCTTACCCACAACTTTGAATGCAAGAAACCTTTTTCGTAGAAATAGACTTTCACGCCTGCTTGAAGCATATCTCGGATGTAGGAATACGATGCTTTGCTTACCAACCAGCTATCGGCCTTTCGCGGTATCATCAGTCGCACATCCACACCCGAAACTGCAGCAGTAGTCAATGCCATTCTCACCGATTCAGTGGGCATGAAATAGGGCGTTTGAATATAGAAATAGCGCTTTGCAAGCGCAATAGAGGTTGTCAATCCCTGCATAATTTCTCTCCACGGCCCTACCGGAGAACTCGCTACGACTTGAATCAAGGAGTCGCCACAAACCTCTTGCGTAGGGAAATAACGTCCATCGGTCAGTAACGTACCGGTCACGAAATACCAATCGAGCAAGAACGTTGTTTGGAGTCCATGAATTGCCTTTCCCTGTATCATGATGTGCGTATCGCGCCATACACCCCATTCCACTCCATTCACATAGCGATTGGCAAGATTCATGCCACCAATAAATCCTACACTACCATCAATCACAACTATCTTTCGATGATTGCGGTAATTCACGCCACTTGCAAAGCGTGGGAAACGAACTTCAAGAAATTCGCTTACCTCTACACTGGCATCACGCATCTCTTGGAAGAAATCATTCGGCACATGCAAGCATCCCACATCGTCGTACAAAACGCGCACCTCAACGCCTTGTTTTGCCTTGCGCATCAATACCTCTTTCACCTGTCGGCCTACAGGATCGTCCTCAAAAATATAGAATTGCAAATGGATGTGCTTCGTTGCACGTTCAAGTTGATGCAACAACGAATCCAGCATCTCTGTACCGGTGGTATAGATTGCTACTGAATTGCCATCGAAAGGAAGTGCTTTCGAGTTATTACGAAAGAGCGAAATCAGTCGGCCATAATTATGCGGAAGAAACGTTTCTTGCTGAGCAAGATACTCAGCCATAGGTTTCTGCAACATACGGCCGTATGTTTTTTTGTTAATGATACGGATGCGACGAGTATCGCGACCAAAGAAATAGTAGAGCAACAACCCCACCAAAGGAAGAAAGACCAGAACCAATATCCACGCAAGACTCTTTACGGGGTTTCGATTATCCAAAATAATAATGATAATGGCCCCGATGATTGTTACCGACAATAGTAGCTCAAACACAATGCCAGGAACTTGATTTATAAGAGCTGTCCAGTCCATGTTTAGTGATATTTGCGTACAAACATACAAAAAAACTATCAATAACAATAAATATGGATAGAAAAAGGTTTAACCTGAAGCCTAAAAACATTAAACCTTCTTGCTTAAAAGGTTTAACCTAATCAGCAAGAAGGTTTAATGTAATTATGTAGTTGGCTATCTATGCCGGTTTATTATTAGCGACGACCACCGCCGAAACCGCCACCAAAGCCACCGCCACCCATAGGAGGACGACCAGCGCCACCACCACGATTACCACCGCCCATTGGAGGCATCATGCCGCCGCCGAAGCCGCCCATCATGAATTGGTTTTGCATTTGATCGCGAGCAGACTTGCTACCAAAGATGTTCAAGCGATAAGTGAAGTGCAACATTGCATAGCTATTGATACCGTTGTATTGGTATACTGAACGGCCGCTTGCTGTCATCGAACGTGTGATGTTGCTTTGTTGTTTCAAGATGTCATAGAATTCCAAGCTAAGTGTTGCTGCACCCTTCAAGAAGGTTTGAGCTACTTGAACGTTCCAAATCAATTCGTCTTTGTTCATTGATTGGTCAGCATAACCGCGACGAGCTTGGTTAGTGATGTTAGAGTTGATCACCATGTTCCAATTTGTCATAACTTGTACGTTACCACCATAGTTGAAGGTGTAAGTTTCTTGGTTATTGATTGGGTTCAACTTATCCTTTTCAATGTTGTAGTTAATACCACCTTGGATACCGATTTCCAACCAGTCGTTACGATATGCACCATTAATATTTTCCATCAACATCAAGTTGGTAGTAGTATTCTTTTGAGGATCAGCTTGACCCACTGTCAAATAACCAACGTTGTTTGAATAGTTAGCAGTTGAGAAGGTGTTGATTGTGAACTTTTGGTTCTTCAATGCTGTACCATAACCAAACATTGCCATCGCATTCCAAGTACCGTTGATATTTTCTGGTTGTACTGTCCACGCACCTGTTTCAGCATTGTAACGACGAATGTTGCTTATGCTATTTTGGGTTGTAGAGAAAGTAAGGTTAGTAGTGATGTTTTGTTGGGTTTCATATTTGAAATCGTTGAAGAACATCGAGATGTTGTGATTGAACGATGGTTTCAAACCTGGGTTACCCATAGTAATGTTCAACGGATTCGAGTTGTCTGTGATAGGCAACAAGTTTGTCATGCTTGGTTGTGAGCTACGACCACGATATTGGAAACGCAATTGGCTTTGCTTAGAGAAGCGATAGCGGTAGTCAATATTCGGGCTGAAGTTGAATACTGTGCGTGCTGTATCGATGGCATATCCGTTCTTTTCGTACGACATTACCGAGCGTTGTGGTTGGAAGTTCAAACCTGCGCTAAGTTGCCAGTCGTCGCGGTTGAAACGCAAAGTTACTTGTGCACTATGGTTGTAGTTCTTGTATTCAGCGTATTGGCTAGCACCAGCGTCCAAATATTTGTCACCATCCAACAAGCCATTTGGCAATGGTTCGCCAATGTGCCAATCAGGATCGAGTTCATAGATTGCATACGCTCTTCTATCGCTCTTGTTTTGGCTATATTGGAATTGATAGCTGAATTGCAAGTAAGTTTGCTTAGCGATAGGTTCGCTATATTGCACACGTGCGCTATACGATTGATTGTCTGATGGAGAAGTGTTGTAACGGTGAAGTGGTTGAGTGCTATTTGTAGCGAAATACTTAGTAATATTTTCTGAATATGAATCGCTATCGCTATCACCGAAGTTAGTACGCAATTCCACCATGAGGTTACGACCATCACTATTTAAACGACGGCTCAATTGCAAGCTTGCGCTACCAGAAAGGTTGTTACCATCGCTCAACGAACCACTGTTAGACAAGTTTACGCGGATAGCTTGGAATGGATCAACATAGCTACTTGAGCCAATCATATTTGATAAGCTGAGGTAGTGATTTGGATTCAAACCACCGTAGATTTCTGCATATGGGTCAGCGTTGAATGTACCCGATTCACTATTCGATGTGCTGTAGTTATCGCCAACTGTGATGTTCGGACGGAACAAAAGGGTTGTCAAAGAGTCTGGTCTCCACTCCAAGCGCATGTTGAAGTTGAAGTTTTGGTTCTTGCTAAGGTTATATCTGTTCGAGTTGCTGAACGATGAAGTACCGTTAGGCAAGAAGTTTTCGGCATAACCAGTAGAGATTGAGTTGTTCTTATTGTTGTTGTAACGAACACTACCACCGATTTCAAGCTTATCGTTTTCGTAAGCGAAGCTACCACCAGCCATTTTGTTAATTCTCTCACCTTGGTTTCTCATGAAGCGAGCACCACCGCCACTGAATCCCATGCTACCAGTATTGTTCAAGTTACCAATGATGGTTGCTTGTGCATTGTCGTTATAGTAGTTTACGGTTGCACGACCAGAGTAGCGGTCTTCAGTACCACCAGCTACGTCGAAGTTCATCAACCAACCTTGGTTCATACCCTTCTTCACGGTAAGGTCGAGTACAGTTTCTTCTTCACCATCGTCGATACCAGTCAAGCGAGCAGCATCCGATTGTTGGTCGTAAGTCTTGATGCGTTCGATCATTTCTACAGGCAAGTTCTGCAAACCTGTAGCTACGTCGCCACCAAAGAATTCCTTACCGCTTACCAAGAGCTTGCTTACTTGCTTACCATTGATTTTAACGTTACCATTATCATCAACTTCTGCACCAGGAAGCTTACGCACCAATTCTTCAAGCATAGCACCTTGTGGTGTACGATAAGCAGCTGCGTTATACAACAATGTATCTTCCGATACTTGTACCTTAGCAGCTTCAGCAGTTACCACGGCTTCTTCCAACATAACGGCATCGGTTTCCAATGTAATAGTACCGATGTTTCTTTCAGTTTTGTCGGTAGTAAGTCTCAACGGCAAAACCTTTGTTTTAAAACCTACATACGTAAATTTCAATGCATAATTGCCTGCAGCAGCCTTTGGCAATGTAAAAGTACCATCGACAGAAGTAGCAGCACCATTAATATAGGTACTATCTGGCAATGATAACAATTGCACATTAGCTTGAATAGCAGGTTCACCACTCTCAGCTTCCACTACTCTACCCGACACTTCGATGTTCTTTGTCTGAGCAAGTACGGAGAGACTCGTCATAAAGAGCAACACAGCTCCAATCATCATTTTTTTCATTCAGAACGATATTTATTTAATTAATACAAATCTTTTTTCACACTGAACCTTTGACTTTTAAACCGATAAAAGGTTTAATCAATTTCAGCAAAAAATATGTTAATGGTGGTTAAATTGGGATATTTAACGAAATTATCGCTTAAAAGCGGCATCTATTGCGGCCTTTTTAATGAGATATTCTTGGCAAACTACATTCACCAACAAGAAGGTCAAGAACGACGAAGAATCCACATTCATCAGATTGCCTTGATACACACGATACAACATGCTTCCGAAAACGAAGAACACCGTAAAGAACATGGCATTGCGAGCAGCCTTATTGCGCAAAGTCAACATTTCGGCGCACTCATTTTTACGAATGGCAAAGAGAATCATCAATGCACCAAACATCATCAGTAGCTTTGAGCACTCTTTGTATAGCAACAAGTTGTGGTTGTTCACCATTCCAAACATATATAATAGGAAAGGCATAAACAAACCCAACGCAATAACTCCATAACCTAAAAAACGAGCAAATACTGGTAATAATGGCTTCATTTTCGATGTAATATTTTAACGTAAATAGCGACTTTTACAATTTTAAGGCGCAAAGGTACAACTTTTTCCGCAAAAGCGCGTATCTTTGTAGCACAAAACTGATACAAATGAGCAAACAAGAGGTAATTCTTTGTAGAAATTTTGGCAATGATTTAATAAATGCCATTAAAAAGTGTCCGCACGACCGTCTTTTTGTCCTTACCGACGAAAATACGCACAAGCATTGTCTCCTTAACGAAAAAAATATTTTCCCTAAAGGGGAAATTTATCAAGAGATAATCATCGGTGCCGACGATGTAAACAAAACGCTCGAAACACTCGCCTCCGTATGGCAAGCACTGAGCCAACAAGGTGCAAGCCGCCATTCGCTCCTCATCAACCTTGGTGGAGGCATGGTGACCGACCTCGGAGGCTTTGCCGCAAGCACCTTCAAACGTGGCATCAGCTACATCAACATCCCCACCACCCTACTCTCCATGGTCGATGCATCGGTAGGCGGAAAGACGGGCATCAACTTCAACGGATTGAAAAACGAGATTGGCGTATTCTCGCCCGCATCCAGCGTATTGATAGAAACCGCCTTCTTGCAAACACTTGATACACAAAACATTCTCTCCGGCTTTGCCGAGATGCTAAAGCATGGCCTCATCAGCACGCAAGCACACCTCGACGAGTTGCTTGCCTTCGACATCGAGCACATCGACTACGAAGCATTGAAGCAAATGGTAGGCCGTTCGGTAGCTGTAAAAGAGCGCATTGTAGAGGAAGACCCCAAAGAGCATGGCATACGTAAAGCGCTGAACCTTGGTCATACCATCGGACACGCCTTCGAAAGTCTTGCACTTGCCGAAGGCCGACCAGTACTTCACGGCTACGCCGTAGCTTGGGGATTGGTATGCGAGTTATACCTATCTTATATTAAAATAGGCTTCCCCAAAGAGTTGATGCGCACCGTTATCCAATTCATCAAAGAAAACTACGGCACCTTCTCCTTCACTTGCAAGCAGTACGACCAACTATACGAATTGATGACGCACGACAAGAAGAACAGCAACGGCATCATCAACTTCACCCTGCTGAAAGGCGTTGGCGACATCTGTCTGAATCAAACAGCCGACAAAGATACCCTATTCGAAGTCTTCGACTTCTTCCGCGAATGCATGGGCGAATAAAAAAACTACTGTAAACATTTGCAGTTTCAAAATAAAGCCCTACCTTTGCAGCCGCAATTCGGGATGTAGCTCAGCCCGGTTAGAGTACGCGTCTGGGGGGCGTGTGGTCGCTGGTTCGAATCCAGTCATCCCGACTGACAAAAAAGCATTGATAATCTGATGATTGTCGATGCTTTTTGTTTTATAATGACTATTAGCTTATCAAACAGATGTAGACAATGTGGACAATGTGGACAGTTTATTTTTGTCCACATCATCCTATTGCTCATATGGGCATGATGGGGAAGAACTGGTCAATACCCCAACTGTCGGGCAGGCTCTGGAAGAGCGAGAAGTT